>NZ_JASJSQ010000096.1:0-19163 GCF_030236855.1 Stenotrophomonas maltophilia group sp. Smal13 | reverse complement strand
GGAGGGGGATTCACGGCGTCCCCCGCAACCGGACCCACCCCGCCATCCCCCAGGAAGCCCGCTGTTGCAGTTGCTTTGGCTGTTGCTGTTGCTCCGGCTCCTGCGGGTGCAGGGCTGCAAGCCCTGCAGACACCCCCTCGTGCACAATGGGGCCGACCCCGCCTGGACACCGTCCCTGATGTCGAGCAAGCCGTATTCAGAAGCCTGCGAGCGCAACCGCGAACCCATCGCCACCGCACTCGACCCGTGGATGGGCGACCGCCATCGGCTGCTGGAGATCGGCAGTGGCACCGGCCAGCACGCGGCGTTCTTCGCCGAGCGCTGGCCATGGCTGCGCTGGCAGCCCAGCGATCATCCGGACCATCTGCCCGGCATCGAGGCCTGGCGCGCGGAGGCGGCGTTGCTGAATCTGCTGCCGCCGCTGGCACTGCAGGTGGAACTACCCCCGGCGCCGGGCCTGTCGTTGCCCGAGGGCAGCACGTTCGATGCCGCATTCAGTGCCAACACGTTGCACATCATGGGCTGGGAGCATGTGCAGGCGCTGTTCGCCGCGCTGCCGTCGGTGCTGCGGCATGGTGCGCTGCTGGCGGTGTACGGCCCGTTCAACTACGGCGGTCGCTACACCAGCGACAGCAACGCGCAGTTCGATGCCTGGCTGAAGGCGCGTGATCCACGCAGCGGCATCCGCGATGTGGAAGCGGTGCAGGCGCTGGCGGCGGACAACGGCTTCACCCGCCTGGGTGATGTGGCGATGCCGGCCAACAACCGGTTGCTGCTGTGGCGGCTGGGGTGATCAGGCGTCCGGCGACATGCTGGAAAGGCGTGCCGCCGCAGCGCGCAGCCCGTTGAAAATGGGTTCGGACACGTTTACGGGGAAATCACTTGGGAGCTGACGCGTGACCTGCTCGATGGCGGGTTCGACGGCTGCGATCAGCGCTTCGATCCACGGCTCCGCACCATCAGCGACACCACAGGCGCGTGCGGTTTCGTTCCAATGGCGTCGTCGCACAAGGTGCAGCTTCCGGTGGCGATTCTTGCCCTGGACGGACATGGCGAGCTGTGCATTCCGCGGGTCGAGCTGGTTTGGCCCCCTACCCAGGATGGGATGCACCGACAATACGTCGTAGACGGGTGTCAGGCGGAAGCGTCCACCGGCTTCGAGGTAAACACTGAAGTTCTTGGCATGTCCATCGGTTGCAGCCAACATCCAGAAAAGAATCTGCGTCTTGAAGAAGGTCGCCCGATCCTCGAAATGCTCGGATTGTCGAAGCAGATCCATGATGGTCACGATGCCTGGGCCGCCATCGGATTCATACTTCCTGGCAGCGGGCAGACCGAAGACCTGGCACATGTCTTCCTGCGGCAGCCGCAGCCACCACCGGCGATCCGCAGAAAGGCGGCGGTCGAATCGCTCCACAATAAGCGCGCGTTCGTCCTTGAAGCGTCCCATCTGCGTATTCGCAACGGGGATTCCAAAGGCGGAAAGCAGTTGCATGCACAGCCATTCGTTCTCGACGGATTGGTGCATGTCCGCCCGCATGTTGCCCACAATGCCAAGCGGCAGCTTGAAGATATGGGTGGATGGGGTACTGCCGGTAGGAATGCACCACTGGCCAGCATGCAGCAGAAGTCCCGTCTTCTCCTGCGCACCGGCGATGGATATGCGGAACGCATCATCACTGGTGGGTGCGCCAGGTAGATTCCCTGCCGTCACCTGACGCAGGATCGCAGCGACGCCTGATTCGTCCAACGCTTCGCACGTAATCTGCTGGATGTCCCCCGGTGTATGCGAAAGCGGCAGCAGTTGCACTGCGCCGACGCAATCCCGGCCAATGGCTTCGAGAAGATCGAATGTGTCGCTGCTGCGCGTGGAGAACCTGTCGCGGATCCGGTTGCGGATGACGGCGTTGTCGGGAAGAAGGTTGTCGAAGTAGTTGTTGACGACATCGCCCCGATGGCTCTCACCCTCCGGGAGCAGGGGCAGTGAGAGTGACAACGGCCGGGACTGGGCGGAGCTGATCCACGAGTCGACGTACGAAAGCCGGGAAGAGCCGCTCCGGACATCATCCCAGAGCGCGACCTCGACACCATTCATCCAGACCCGCAGCGTACCCATGGCTCACCACTCCAACGTTGACGTTGTCTCCGGGGGGCTTCGCTGCTGCAATCTGACTTCCAGACCCAGCACTGCCCAGACCCGCATCAGCCGTTCGAAGCTTGCCGATGCCGGGTCGCGCTCCAATGCGCCTACTGCCTGGCGGCTTATGCCGAGCTGTGCCGCCAACTGCGCCTGGCTCAGGCCCGCCTGGCGCCTGAACGCACGCATCAGCGGTGCCAGTTGTTGAGGTGTCCTCACCGTGTGCAGCGGCCTGTCCATATCGGCAGTCCCCTAGAAAGTGACCGTACGCGAACGTGTACGCAAAGGATAGGTTGCATTACGACAAGCAACCTATCTCTTTCCTTCGCTGGAGGCAACCTATCGATTGCTATCTCAATATGCAATCAATAGGTTGCTTTCGTGCCGTCAGCGGTGCTCAAGCCACCTGCACGATGTGCAGCGCCTTTGGGTTCCGCCACTGCGCCAGCAGGGCGGCTTCGCGCGCCTTGGCCTGCTCGAAATGCGCTTCCTTGACGTGGCCGAAGCCGCGGATGTGCTCGGGCACGCTGGCGATTTCCACCGCCAGCGCCAGGCGGTCGTCATCCAGGCCGTCCAGCAGCAGCTGCACGGTGGCCTCGTAATCGCCGATCAGCTTGCGCTCCATGCGGCGTTCCTCGGTGCGACCGAACACATCAAGCCGGCCGCCGCGAAGGAACTTCAGCTTGGCCAGCAGGCCGAAGGCCTTGAACATCCACGGGCCGTATTCCTTCTTCAGCAGCCGGCCCTGCTCGTCCTTCCTGGCGAACAGCGGCGGTGCCAGGTGGAAGCGCAGCTGGTAATCGCCCTCGAACTGCTGCTGCAGGCGGCGCTGGAAGTCGCCACTGGTATACAGGCGGGCCACTTCGTACTCGTCCTTGTAGGCCATCAGCTTGAACAGGTAACGGGCTACGGTCTCGGTCAGCGCGGTGGAACCGCCGATGCGGTCGGCTTCGGCGGCGCGCACGCGCTCGACCAGGCTGCGGTAGCGGTTGGCGTAGGCAGCGTCCTGGTACTCGACCAGGAACGCGGCGCGGCGCTCGATCATTTCATCCAGCGAGCGCGACAGGCGGGCGTCGTCCAGCGGCAGGAACGCAACATCGCCACCGTGCGAGGGCAGGCCACGCAGTTCGCGTTCGTCGCCGGTGTTGCGCGGTGCGGCGGTGGCACCCCATTCGTTGCCCTCCCACTCGCCCGGCGGCAGCGGGTGCAGCGGGCCCGGAGTGGATTCGGTATCGGTGTGCCGGTTGCGCACCAGGCCGGCGGCCTGCTGCACGGCCTGCGGGTCGACCACGGCCAGGCGGCCCCAGGCGAAGGCCTGCTGGTTCATCGCCACGGCCGCACCGTTGAGCTCGATGGCGCGCATCAGCGACTCGAACGACAGCGGCACCAGGCCCTGCTGCCAGGCATAGCCGAGGATGAACAGGTTGGCGGCGATCGCATCGCCCAGCAGCGCGGTGGCCAGCTGGGTGGCATCCAGCAGCAACGGCTCCTGGCCGCCCAGCGCCACGCGCACACCGGCCACGATGTCGGCGGCGGGGAACTGCATGTCCGGGCGGGTGGTGAAGGTACCGGGCATCGCTTCGTAGGTGTTCAGCACCACCTGCGAACGGCCGGCACGCACCTTCGACAGGGCCCAGTAGTCGTTGACCACCACCATGTCGCAGCCCACCACCAGGTCAGCCTCACCGGCGGCGATGCGCACGGCGTGGATGTCTTCGGGACGACGGGCGATGCGGATGTGCGTGGTCACCGCGCCGCCCTTCTGTGCCAGGCCGGTCTGGTCGAGCACGGTCGCACCCTTGCCTTCCAGGTGGCCGGCCATGCCCAGCAGCGCGCCGATGGTCACCACGCCGGTACCGCCGACGCCGGTGATCAGGATGTTCCAGGGCTGTTCGAGGGTGCCGCGGATGGCCGGTGCCGGCAGGTTGTCCAGCAGGGTGGAAGCATCGCGCTTGCTGCCCTTGCGCGGCTGGCCACCGTGCACGGTGACGAAGCTCGGGCAGAAACCGTTCACGCAGGAATAGTCCTTGTTGCAGTTGGACTGATCGATCTCGCGCTTGCGCCCGAACTCGGTTTCCTTCGGTAGCACCGACACGCAGAAGCTCTTCTTGCCGCAGTCACCGCAGCCTTCGCAGACCAGCGAATTGATCAGCACGCGCTTCTGCGGATCTTCCAGCTTGCCGCGCTTGCGGCGGCGGCGCTTCTCGGTGGCGCAGGTCTGTTCGTAGATCAGGATCGAAATACCCTTCACCTCGCGCAGGCGCTTCTGCACCTCATCCAGCTCGCTGCGGTCGTGGAACTCGACGTCGCTGGGGAAGTGCTCGCGCTGGCCGGTCCACTTGCCGATGTTGTCCGACAGCACCACGATGGTGTGGATGCCTTCGGCGCGCATCTGCTTTGCGATGTCCGGCACGCTCAGCGGGCCGTCCACCGGCTGGCCGCCGGTCATCGCCACCGCGTCGTTGTAGAGGATCTTGTAGGTGATGTTGACGCCGGCGGCGACCGCCTGGCGGATCGCCAGCGAGCCGCTGTGGAAATAGGTGCCGTCGCCCAGATTCTGGAATACGTGCGGGGTGTCGGTGAACGGCGCCTGCCCGGCCCAGGTCACGCCTTCGCCGCCCATGTGAGTGAAGGTGTCGGTGCTGCGGTCCATCCAGGTCACCATGTAGTGGCAACCGATGCCGGCCAGCGCCCGCGAGCCTTCCGGCACCTGGGTAGAGGTGTTGTGCGGGCAGCCCGAGCAGTAGTGCGGTACGCGCGGGAAGCTGGCGCGCGGCAACGCAAGCTCGGCTTCCTTCTCCTGCATCCACTGCAGGCGCTGCTCGATCGATTCGTTGTTGAAGAACTTCTGGATGCGGCGACCGATCACGCCGGCGATGGTGGCCGGCGTCAGCTCACCGGTGGACGGCAGGATCCATTCGCCGCTTTCATCGTACTTGCCGACGATGGACGGGCGCTGGCCCCAGCTGGCCGGCCAGTTGAAGAACTGTTCCTTCATCTGGCGCTCGATGAAGGCACGCTTCTCCTCCACCACGATGATGTCTTCCAGGCCCTGCGCGAAGCGCGCGATGCCCTGCGGTTCCAGCGGCCAGGTCATGCCGACCTTGTACACGCGGATGCCGATGTCGGCGCACGCGGCTTCGTCCAGGCCCAGGTACTCCAGCGCCTGCAGCACGTCCAGGTAGCTCTTGCCGGTGGTGACGATGCCCAGCCGTGCGCGCGGCGCATCCATCACCACCTTGTCGATGCCGTTGGCGCGGGCAAAGGCCTGTGCGGCCTTCACCGCATAGCGGTGCAGGCGCATTTCCTGGTCCAGCGGCGGGTCTGGCCAGCGGATGTTGAGGCCACCCGACGGCATCTCGAAGTCTTCCGGCAGCACGATGCGGCGCGCCATCGGATCGACCTGCACCGACGCCGACGATTCCACCGTCTCGGCGATCGTCTTGAAGCCGACCCAGCGGCCGGTATAGCGGCTCATCGCCCAGCCCAGCAGGCCCATGTCGAGGATGTCCTGCACGCCGGCCGGGTTCAGCACCGGCATCATCGCGCTGACGAATTCGTCCTCGCTGCCGTGCGGCAGCGTCGAGCTGCGGCAGGCATGGTCGTCGGCAGCCAGCGCCAGCACGCCGCCGTAGCGCGAGGTGCCGGCGGCATTGGCGTGCTTGAACACGTCGCCGCAGCGGTCCACGCCCGGGCCCTTGCCGTACCACATGCCGAACACGCCCTGCACGTTGGCGCCGGGGAACAGGTTGGTCTGCTGCGTGCCCCACACCATGGTGGCGCCCAGGTCCTCGTTCAGGCCCGGGGTGAACTTCACCTTGGCTGCTTCAAGGTGCTTGCGCGCGCGCCACAGCTCCAGGTCGAAGCCACCCAGCGGGCTGCCACGGTAGCCGCTGACAAAGCCGGCGCTGTCGATGCCTTCGGCGGCGTCGCGCAGCCGCTGCATCAGCGGCAGCCGCACCAGCGCCTGCACGCCACTCAGATAGATCCGCCCCTCGCTGCGGGTGTACTTGTGGTCGAGCGTGTAATCACGGTCGAGCAGGTCGGCGGACGAGGGCGAAGTGAGTTGCGCAGTACTGGTCATGGCTGGCCCGGTAGGATCGGCTGGCACCGGCCGCGTGCAGGCACGCGGCGGGAAAGGCGCGAATTGTAGCAGCGGGGCCGCGAGGCCCCGGCACTCGCGCCCGCGGCGGTGCTGGGGTTAGGATCGGGGAGAGAGAGGGAGGCTGCAGTTGCGGCCTGGGGAGAAGGGATGTCAGTTCCAGGAAAGATCCTGGCCAGCGTGCTGCTGGCCTCGGGAGTGGCCACTGCGTGGGCCGCGCCGGCTGTGCCGGCACCACAGGAGTTCTACTTCGACAACGACCTGGCGGCAACGCCGATGGTGGCGGTGCAGGGCGAGGGCGATGAGCTGGTGGCCCAGCTGGTCAAGCTGCGTGAGCGCGGCCGCCGCGCGGTGGAAGCGACGGTGCAGCTGGCATCGGTGGCCGGCGCGCAGGGCCGTGGCGAGCTGGCCGAGCAGCTGTATGGCGAGGCGATGAAAGAGGCGCCGGCACAGAGCAGCAGCGGCCGCAGCGTGCGCTGGAACTACGGTTGGGACCTGCTGCGCCAGGGCAAGCCGGAGGCGGCGCTGGAACAGTGGCTGGTATCGGCCAGCAACGCCCGTACGAAGCCCACCTGGGTGCCACCGACCTATGCGTTGGCATTGTGGCGGATGGGGCAGAAGCAGGAGGCGGTGCAGTGGTATGCGGCTGCGGTACGCACCGAGCCGACGCAGTGGAGTACCACGGCCAACTATGGGCAGCTGCTGCCGCAGTGGCGTGAGGATGAGCGCGCGTCGCTGGCCGAGGTGCAGCAGGCCTGGGCGGCCGCACCACCTGCCTGGCCCTGAGGGAAGGGGTTCGGCCGGGTTGCACCCGGCACCCGCAGAGGCAACAGCCAAAGCAACAGCAACAGCAACAGCAACAGCGGGCAATCTGTGGGATGGCAGGGCGGTGTGGGTTGGCAGGACACGCCGTAAACCCGTCCATGGGGGCTCGATGGCGCCATCCATGGCGCCAACGGTCCTGCCAACCCACACCGCCCCGCCTCCGACAGTTCCCTGCTGCTGGTAGGTGTCGACCTTGGTCGACACGGTAGATCCACGCCATGCGTGGATGAATCTGTAACGGAATCGACTATTCGATATCTGATCGAAGAGCAGCCGAGTGTGGGCTCGGCTACAGAAGGCGGCCAACCAACCGGCTTTTGCTTCTGCTTTTCTTTTTTCTTTTCCGTGGCGGACGCACTCGGAAATTGTCAGAGGCCGGGCGGGATGGGTTCGCGGGGGTGTCCGCGGCATGGATGCCGCGGCCAAGCCCCCATGGACGGGTTGACGGCGTCCCCCGCGAATCCATCCCGCCCGGCCAAGCGCGGCTTTTGATGTCCACAGTCAACCAGCCGCCACGAGGGGCTGCGCCGTTCGCTGGAAACCCCTCAGTCGTCCGCGGAAACCGTCCGCCCCGACGCCCACGCACGCAGTGCTTCTACCTGCTCTGCCATCAGCACCGACAGCGGTCGGGTGGCGCGGATCTCGGTCATCAGCAGCTCGGTGTCCAGTGGCCGGCCCTCGGCATGCGCCGCATACAGGCCAGCCACGATCGCCTGCTCGATCTCGGCGCCGGAAAAACCATTGGCGGCCGCCGCCAGCGCGGGCAGTGCGAAGTCGTCGGCGTTGAGCTGGCGCCGGCCCAGGTGCAGCCGCAGCAGTTCCACGCGCACGTCGGGCGAGGGCAGATCGACGAAGAAGATCTCGTCGAAGCGGCCCTTGCGCAGCAGCTCGGCGGGCAGCTCGTGCACCTGGTTGGCGGTGGCGACGATGAACACCGGCGCTTTGCGTTCGGCCATCCAGGTCAGCAGGTAACCGAGCACGCGGCGTGACACGCCGCCGTCCTCGCCTCCGCTGGCCAGGCCCTTCTCGATCTCGTCCATCCACAGCACGCAGGGCGCGAGTTGTTCGGCCGAGGCCAGTGCCTGGCGCAGGTTGGCTTCGGTCTCGCCGTGGTACTTGTTGTACAGCGCGCCCACGTCCAGGCGCAGCAGGGGCACGCCGAAGCCGGCGGCGGTGGCCTTGGCCAGCATCGACTTGCCACAGCCCTGTACACCCAGCAGCAGCATGCCGCGCGGCGGGTCCAGCCCGGCCGGGGCGGAGCCGGCAATGAAGGCCACGCGCCGCTGGTTGATCCAGCGCTTGAGCCGGTTGGCGCCGGCCACATCGCCGAAGCGCGCGCTGTCATGCTCGAAGAACAGGTGGCCGCTGCGGTTGAGCAGCTCGAACTTCAGCCGCGCCAGCTGTGGCAGGTCGTCGTCGCGCAGTGCGCCATCGGCGTAGATCAGCTGGCGCGCGATGCGCCGGGCATCGACCAGGCTCAGGCCCTGCAGGTTCTTCAGGATTTTCTTCACCGCCTCGCTGTCGACTTCAACCCGGCGGCCGCCATGCTCGCGCGCATAGGCGTCGGCCTCCTCGCGCAGCATCTTCAGCAGGGCATTGGCATCGGGCAGGCGCGGGTTGAAGCGCACCGCCAGCGCTTCCAGCTCGGCCGGCAGCTCCACTTTGGCACCGATCAGCACCAGCACATGCGGCTCGCTGTGGCGGCGCTGGATCAGGTCGCGAAGGGCGCGCTGGTGGCTGGCATAGCCCAGGTAGGGATGGAAATCGAGCAGCAGGTAGACGCCGCGCTGGTCGGCCTGGCGGATCATCTGCAGGGCCGCGCTGGCATCGGGCGGCCCGACCGGCGGGTCTTCGCTGTCCAGGTCGATCCGGCGCAGGCCCTCGGTGATCGACCAGCGGTGCAGGGCCCGCCAGACGTGCATCAGCGTCTGCCGGAACAGCTCGACGATGCGACCCTCGTCCTGTGTCTCGATGACGATCAGTGGGGTATTGGCGCGGATCAACGCGCTCAGATCCTGCAGTTCGCTCATGCCGGTTCGATCCTTCGGGGGCGCCACGATAGCAAAGGCGATGGCCGCTGGTTCAGCACGACGCTACCTCCCGTCACCATCACCGGTGTACGCTCGGGGCACGTACCCGGAAGCGAGGCTGGCATGAAGACGATCCTGGTGGCCGGTTCCAAGGGCGGGGTGGGCAAGACCACCGTCGCCACCCACCTGGCCGCGTACGCGGCATTGCAGGGCAAGACCACGGTGATTGCCGATGCCGACCCGCAGGGTTCCAGCACCCGCTGGGCACAACGCCGTGCCGGGCTGGAAAGCGCGGTGCTCCCCATCGACGTGTATCGGAAGAAGCAGTGGGCGCAGAAGCTGCCCGACGGCACCGACACCGTCATCATCGATGCGCCGGCCGGTGCCCTGGCTGACGATATTCCCCATTTCCTCGACGCAGCCGACGCGGTGGTGGTACCGGTGCTGCCCTCGGCGCTGGACATAGAAGCGATCGTCGGCTTCCTCAACAGCCTGGCCCAGAACCCGCGCGTGCACAGCCGCAAGCTGCCGGTGGGGCTGGTGCTCAACCGTACCAAACCATGGACCCAGACCTCGCAGCAGGCGCTGCAGATGCTGGGTGAATGGCCGTACCCGGTGGTCGCGCAGCTGCGCGACAGCCAGAGCTATGTGGTCATGACCGGCCTGGGCCGCAGCCTGTTCGACTACCGCTCGGCCCAGGTGCGCGAGCACCAGGCCGACTGGGAGCCGCTGCTGTCCTGGCTGAAGCTTTGATGCCTGCGTCACTCTTTCTGCTGCATCCTCTTCTTCATGGAAACCCGCGATGCGTGAACTGATCCTGCTGCGCCATGCCCATGCCGAACCGGCTACCCCCGGCCAGGCCGACCTCGACCGGCCGTTGTCGCCGGTGGGGCTCGCCGAAGCCGAAGCCGCCGGCAAGTGGCTGAAGGAGAACAACCTGCTGCCGGACTGCGTGCTGTGCTCACCGGCGCGGCGCACCCGGGAGACCCTGGAAGCCGTGCTCGGCACCATCGGCTATGTCGAGAAGCGCCTGGAAGACCGCATCTACGAGGCTACCCCCGGCACCCTGGCGGCGCTGGTGGACGACCGCCGTGACCTCGACCGGGTGCTGATCGTCGGCCACAACCCCGGCCTGGAGCGCCTGGTGGCGTTGATGACGGAAGGCACCAGCAGCGACTATCGCGGCATGCCGCCGGCCGGCATTGCCGTGCTCGGCTTCCCGCGCGAGGCCTCGATCGAGCCGGGCGTGGCCAGCCTGAACGCGTTCTGGTGGCCGTGATCCAATGAGCCTGGCGCGGCGCAGCCGCTTTCTGCTGCCCGTGCTGCTGGCTTCCGGCGCGGCCTGGGCTGCCGCGCCACCGCCAACGCCCTTGCCGCCGGTGGTCGCTGAAGCGCACCGGGTCCTGCACCTGGATACCCAGCGCTCGCAGATCGGTTTCGAGGTGCGCACCCGCTTCGGGCAGCGCATCGAAGGCCTGTTCCCGCACTTCGAGGGTCGCATCGAGATCCTCTCCGACGGCCGCCACCAGGTGCACCTGAAGATGTTCACGCGCTCGGTCGAGATCCCCGGCAAGGTGCGCTACACCGGCTGGATGCGCGGCGAGGAGTTCTTCGACGCAGGCCGCCACCCGGTGGTCGAGTTCGACTCGCTGCCGTACTGGCCGGAGACCGTGGAAGACGGGGGCGACATCAACGGGCGGCTGACCCTGCGCGGGATCAGCCACCCCGAGACACTGAAGGTCGAGAAGGCGGATTGCGCCCGACCCGGCTATGATTGCGACGTCGTCAGCCGCGGTACCGTGCAGCGAGGCCGGTATGGAATGGACAGCTGGCAGCTTGCCTTGAGTGACCGAGTGACCTTCGTATTGCGAGCGCGCCTGAGCGAGGCGCCGAAACCGTGAACCTCCTGCTGCGTGTACTGGCGCTGGCAACCGTGTTGCTGGGCAGCGGTTGTGCATCGCTGTCCAATGCCGAGCGCGACCGCGCCGAAGCGATCGCCGTGCAGGCGCGCTCGATCCAGGTCGACTGCCAGCGCGCCGACCGCTGCGCACAGGATTCGCCGCTGCGGGCGTTGGCCGGCCGGGCGTTCACCGAATCCACCCCGGAGCAGCCGCGCCACTACGCCACCCTGCTGGACGAGGGGGAGGGCGCCCTGGTGGCGCGCCTGAACCTGCTGCGCAGTGCCACCCGCAGCATCGACCTGCAGACCTACATCTTCGACAAGGACGACAGCGCGCGGCTGGTCATCGACGAACTGCTGGCCGCGTCGCGGCGCGGGGTGAAGGTGCGGGTGCTGATCGACCAGCTCTCTGCGATCTCCGACCTGCAGATCCTCGGCGCATTGTCCGGCGCCCACCAGAACTTCCAGCTGCGGGTCTACAACCCGACCTTCGGCAAGGCCCGGCTGAACTACTTCGATTACGCCGGCAGCGTGCTGTGCTGCTTCCGTCGCTTCAACCAGCGCATGCACAACAAGCTGCTGGTGATCGACGATGCGATCGGCGTGGTCGGCGGCCGCAACTACCAGGACGACTATTACGACTGGGATCGCGAGTACAACTTCCGCGATCGCGACGTCATGATCGCCGGCCCGGAAGCGCGGGCGATGGCGGCCAACTTCGATGCGTTCTGGCGCGCCAAGCGCAGCGTGCCGGCCGAGCGCCTGAATGACGTGGGCCGCACCCTGCTGCGCGAAGGCGTGCCGGTGCTGCCGCCCGCCACGTTCCGCCGCCCGGAGCGGGTGCAGCGGGTCAGCGCTGAAGCCAATGACATGGAGTTCGTCACCCGTTCCTTCGTGGATACCGCGCTGCCGGTGGCCTCGGTGCGCTACGTCGCCGACCTTCCGCGCAAGCACCGCCGCGAGAAGGCCGATGCCCCGCTGGCCGGCCAGCATGTGACCGAGCCGCAGCTGGACGCACTCATTGCCGGTGCGCAGAAGGAAGTGATCCTGCAGACGCCGTACCTGGTGCTGTCCAAGCCGGCGCAGAAGCTGTTCCGCGAGCTGCGCAAGCGCCCGCAGCCGCCGCGCGTGGTGGTGTCCAGCAACAGCCTGGCGGCCACCGACAACCCGATCGTGTATGCGCTGTCGTACAAGTACAAGCGGCGCAACATGCGCGAACTGGGCTTCAACATCTTCGAGTACAAGCCGTTCCCGCTGGATGCACCGGTCGACTACCGCAATCTGCTGCCCGACCCGATCGCCGCGCCCGGAGGCGACGACGACGGTGGGCGCAATCCGCTGATCGGCGGCAGCGCCGCTGGCAGCAATGCCGGTGGTGGCAGCGACGGGGATCTGGCCGCGCCCCGCAAGCAGGTGGCGGTGCATCATCCGCGTACCGGCAGTGCCTACCAGAACGCGCGCGAACGTCGCCGCGCCGCCGGCAGCGAGGTGGAAACGCGCCTGCTGCGCACCGAGACGCGTCCGTCGTTCCTGGGCAGCAAGGCGGTCAACAAGCCGTTGCCGGTCACCCGCAAGGGCGCCCGCATGGGCCTGCACGCCAAGTCGCTGGTGGTCGATCGCCGCATCGGCGTGGTCGGCACCCACAACTTCGATCCGCGCAGCGAGAACTACAACACCGAAGGCGCGGTGATCATCGACGATCCGGTGTTTGCCGAGCAGCTGGCCGAGAGCATCCTGCGCGATACCCATCCGCAGAACTCGTGGACAGTGGCGCCGCGGGCCAAGCCGCCAGTGTTGTCGGGCCTGAACTACAGCGTCGGCAAAGCCTCCGAAGCGCTGCCGATCCTCGACTTCTGGCCGTGGCGCTACGCCACCGACTACGAGTTCAAGCCCGGTCCGGACTGCCCGCAGCCGCTGCCACGGCAGGACCCGGCGTTCCACAACTGCTACGTCGCCGTCGGCGACTTCCCCGAAGTCAACGTCGGCCCGAAGTGGCTGCTGGTGCGCATGCTGACTGCATTCGGCGCCGGCCTCGTTCCCATCCTCTGAAGGTGCCCGCATGACCCAGGTGTTCCGCGAAGCCGTTTCCATCGAGCAGCTCAACGCGCTCAGCCGCAACACGGCGATCGAATCCCTCGGCATCGTCTTCAGCGCTGCGGGCGAAGACTGGCTGCAGGCCACCATGCCGGTGGACGAGCGCACCCGGCAGCCGTACGGCATCCTGCACGGCGGTGCCTCGGTGGTGCTGGCCGAGACCCTGGGCAGCAGTGCCGGCAACCTGTGCGTGGATACCGGCAAGCAGATCTGCGTGGGCCTGGAAATCAACGCCAACCACGTGCGCGCCGTGCGCTCGGGCACGGTCACCGGCACCGCCCGCGCGCTGCACGTCGGCCGCAGCACCCAGCTGTGGGAGATCCGCATCGAAGACGAGCAGGGCCGGCTGGTGTGCATCTCTCGGCTGACCCTGGCGGTGGTGGCCGCCGGCCACGGTTGAGCCCCCGGCGGGCGTGTTGACGGCGGCAGAACCCAGCGTTCCCCGCCGATTGCCCCGGTCAATGGCGGTTATGGCCTAAATCGGCTGGCAGCTGCTGCGGCGCTCCGGTATCGTGCGCGGATGACTTCCCCCACTCCGGCCCCCCGTGGCGGCGTGGCGCGTGTGTGCCGTTACCTGTACCGCGTACCGCTGCTGTTGGTCCACATCACCGTGTTCCTGCCGCTGATCCTGATCGGCATGCTCCCGCCGTGGGGCGAGCTGCGCGTGGGCGAGGATACCTTCGGGGCGAAGGTGGTGAACTGGTGGCAGGGCGGCCTGATGTGGATCTTCGGCTTCCGCCTGTCACGGGTGGGCCAGCCCTTGCCCGGTGCCGTGCTGTTCGTCGCCAACCATGTCAGCTGGGTCGACATCTCCATCCTGCACAGCCAGCGCATGATGGGCTTCGTCGCCAAGCGCGAAATCGCAAGCTGGCCGCTGGTCGGTTGGCTCGCCGCGCGCGGGCAGACCATCTTCCACCAGCGCGGCAACACCGAATCGCTCGGTGGCGTGATGCAGGTGATGGCCGATCGCCTGCGTGCCGGCAAGGCAGTAGGCGTGTTCCCGGAAGGGCGCACCCGCGGTGGCCATGAAGTGGGGCCGTTCCATGCCCGCATCTTCCAGGCCGCGGTCGAAACCGGTGTTCCGGTGCAGCCTGTGGCGCTGGTCTATGGGTTCAAGGGTGACGCACAGACCATCGTGGCATTCGGCCCGGGCGAGAGTTTCGCCGCCAATTTCCTGCGCCTGCTGGGTGAGCCGGCGCGGCATACCGAAGTGCATTTCCTGGAGCCGATCGGTACCCAGGACCTGGAAGGCCGTCGACGCATCGCGGAAACCTCGCGCGCGCGCATCGTGGCGGCCATGAGCACCGGCTGAGGGCACGGTGGCCCTGGTCCCGCCACCCGTCCTGGACGCCGGTACACCGACGTTGCATGCGACTGACTACCAGCCGCCGCGCTGGCTGCGCAATCCGCACCTGCAGTCGATGCTCAGCTCCAGCCGCATGCGCCTGCAGCGCGGCCTGCTGCTGCTGGCCGCCACCGGTGCGGTCAGCGAAGAGCTGATCCTCGACGGCGGTGATGGCGTGCGCCTGCAGGGCTGGCACAGCCATGTCGAAGGCCGCGAACCGAAGGGCATGGCCCTGCTGCTGCATGGCTGGGAGGGCAGTGCCGAATCCAGTTACATGCGCATGGCTGCCGCGCGCATGATCGAACAGGGTTTCGATGTGGTGCGGCTGAACTTCCGCGACCATGGCAACACCCACCATCTGAACCCCGGCATCTTCCACTCCAACCTGATCGATGAAGTGGTGCATGCCGCGGGTGACATCGCCCAGCGCTGGCCGCAGCTGCCGCTGGTGGCCGCCGGCTATTCGCTGGGTGGCAACTTCGTGCTGCGCCTGGCCCTGCGCGCGCCGGCTGCCGGCGTGCCGCTGCTGCGGGTGGCCTCGGTGTGCCCGGTGCTGGACCCGGGGCTGACGATGGAGAGCATCGAAAACGGCCCGGCGATGTACGACTGGTACTTCCGCCGCAAATGGGCCGGCTCGCTGCGCCGCAAGCGCGATCTGTTTCCCGAGCTGAGCGACTGCGACGACCGCGTGCTGAAGCTGGACATCCGTGCACTGACTGCCTGGCTGGTCGAACGGCACACCACCTTCGGCTCGCTGCAGGCCTATTTCGATGGCTATTCGATTGCCGGTGACCGCCTGTCCACCCTGCAGGTGCCGGCCGACATCCTGATGGCGCAGGACGACCCGGTGATCCCGTACGCGACCTTCAGCGATTGGCAGCTGCCGCGCCAGGCGCACCTGGAAACCGCCTGCTGGGGAGGCCACTGCGGCTTCCTGGAAAACTGGCGGGGTGACGGCTTCTCCGAGCGCTGGGTGGCGCAGCGCCTGCAGCGGGTGCTGGCGGGCTGAACCGGCACCGGTGCGTGGACCGCTACAATGCGGGTTTGCACTTGAACCGGACCGCCATGCAAGACCAGATCATCCAAGCGTTGCGCCAGAACCAGGCCGACCAGGCCGTGCAGCTGGCCCAGGCGTGGACCCGTGATGAACCCGGCCAGGCCGAAGCCCACCGCTGGCTGGCGCTTGCGCTGCAGCAGCAGGGCAAGGCCGAGGATGCGATGGAGGCGCTGCAGCAGGCGTTGCAGCTGGCCCCCGATGATGCCCAGCTGCACCTGCAGCACGCTGGCCTGCTGCTCGCCCTGCGCCAGTACCAGGGCGCTGACGAAGCGCTGGCACGTACCACCGGGCTTGACCCGAACTCATTCGCCGCCTATCTGATGCAGGCGCACCTGGCGATCGGCCGCAACGACTTCGATGAAGCCCAGCGCCTGTCCACGCTGGCCTCGCGCGTTGAGCCGGACCACCCGGAACTGCTGACCATCGACGGCATGATCGCGCTGCGCCGCGACGACCCGGATCGTGCGCTGACGCTGCTGTCGGCGGCCAACCAGGCGCAGCCCAACGACACCCGCGTGCTGTACGCACTGGGCTTCGCCTACCTGGGCAAGGACATGCTGGCCTTCGCCGAGCAGGCGTTCCGCCGCGTGCTGGAGCTGAACCCGGCCATCAGCTCGCTGCATGGCCTGGTAGTGCAGTTGGCGCTGCGCCAGGGCAACCTGGAGGCGGCTGCCGAAGCGATGCAGATCGCGCTTCAGCAGGAAGGCATGGATACGCCGTCGATGCGTCGCCTGGCCGGTGAACTGTCGCTGCGCGGCGGCCAGCCGCTGCAGGCGCTGGACCATCTGCTGCCGTTGCTGGAATCGATCCCCGACGACCGCCAGGTGCTGCAGCTGCTGCTGATGTCCTGGCAGCGCCTGGGCCGCGAAGACGAGGCCCGCGCGCGCCTGGACGCTGCCCTGGAACAGCATCCGCAGCTGCACGACCTGTGGCTGGCACGCCTGGCCGTGGAAGAAGTCGGCAGCCCGACCGCCGCGGCGACCGTGGAGCGCTGGATGGACGCGATGCCGGGTCATCTGCCGGCACTGGAAGCACGCCTGCGCCTGCATGACATGGTGGGCGAACACGAACAGGCCGAAGCCATCGCCGAACGTATCGTCAGCCTCGAACCGGGCCGCGTCAGTGGCGAAACACGCCTGGTCGAAGGCCTGCTGCAGCGTGATCCGGTCGCCGCGATCGCGCGCGTGCAGGCGCTGATCGACAGGGCGCCGGACGGCCATCGCGCCGACCTGCGTACCTGGCTGGGTGAAATCCAGGACCGCGCTGGCCAGCCGGAACAGGCGCTGCAGACGTGGATGGCGCTGCAGGCCGACCAGGCACCGCAGCGCCTGCCGCTTCCGCCACAGGCCAAGGCGCCGCCGAGCTGGCCGGAGAAGGGCGAGATCGACAGTGATGCCAGCTCCGCGCCGATCTTCCTGTGGGGTGCGCCGGGTTCGGGTGTGGAGCGGGTTGCGACCGGCCTGGCGGCCGCCAGCCCGGTGCTGCGCAGCGACCGCTACACCAGCAATCCGCCGGATGATGCATTCCAGAACTACCACACGCTGCAGGACCTCGCCTCCGGCGTGCTGACCCCGGAGCGGCTGGTGCAGCGCTGGCGCGAGCAGCTGCCGGCGCGTGGCCTGCAGGGCGATGCCGTCATCGACTGGCTGCTGTGGTGGGACAACGCCCTGCTGTGGGCGCTGCGCCCGCAGCTGCCGCAGGGACGACTGGTGCTCGTGCTGCGTGACCCGCGCGACATGCTGCTGGACTGGGTGGCCTACGGCGCTGCCGCTCCGCTGGCGATGACCTCGCTGGCTGAAGCCAGCGAATGGCTGGCGCGCGGGCTGGCGCAGGTTGCCACCCTGCATGAGGAAGAACTGTATCCGCACGTGCTGCTGCGCATCGACCAGATCGGCAATGATCCGCACGCGATGGCCGAGCTGCTGGGACGCCTGTTCGAGCGGCAGATGCCGCCGGCCGCACAGCTGGGCGCACCGCGCTTCCCGCCGGGCCACTGGCGCAACTACCGCGACGTGATGAGCGCCGCCTTTGCCAAGCTCACCCCGATTGCGGTGCGCCTGGGTTACCCGGAAGAGTAAGGAGAAGCCGATGCAACTGAGCAGCCACAGCCTGACCAACGGCGCGCCGATCGACCGCGCGTTCGCCGCCGGCGATGCCACCGGCTTCGCGCCGGACCGCAATCCGCACCTGGCCTGGAACGGTGCACCGGAAGGCACGCGTTCGTTCCTGCTGGTGTGCGTGGACCCGGATGTGCCGACCGTTGCGGAAACGGTCGGCCGCAGCGACATGACCGTGCCGCGCGACCAGCCGCGCTGCGACTTCGTGCACTGGGTGATGGCCGATATTCCGGCCTCGGTGCAGGAGATCGCCGCCGGCAGCTGCAGCGATGGCTTCGTGGTGAAGGGCAAGACCGCACCGGCTGGCCCGGCGGGCAGCCGCCAGGGCCTGAATGACTTCACCGGCTGGTTTGCGGGCAACCCGGACATGGCCGGCGATTACCTGGGCTATGACGGCCCGTATCCGCCGTTCAACGACGAACGCGTGCACCGCTATTTCTTCCGCGTGTTCGCGCTGGATGTGGCCTCGCTGGCGCTTCCGGCGCGCTTCACTGCCGCCGACGCATATCGCGCCATGCACGGCCACGTGCTGGCCGAAGCCGCACTGCATGGCACCTACACGTTGAACCCGGCGCTGGGCTGAGCGGCGCGATGGGGGAGAGCCGGCCGCTGGCCGGCTTTGCTTCTGTAGTGTCGAGCCACCATGAAAAGGGGCAGCCGGCCAGCGGCCGGCTCTACCCACCACGAAGAAGGGCGACCTCGCGGCCGCCCTTCTGTCGTCTTACTTCTTCTCGATGGCCGACTCGACCACCATGTCCAGCACGTACGCCTGCGACGGCGCATCGGCCGGCGGGTTCTTCACTTCGTAGCGCTTCACGCGCACCACGTTGCGCACGCCGTCCTCGTGGGTGTAACCCTCGATGTTGCCGTAGAAGTTCTCGAACTTGCCCGGCTCACCCTGCTTCAGGCCCTTGTCGTCGAACTTCACTTCACGCAGCTGCAGGCACTGGTAGTCCGGGATCAGCGGGTGCGAGCACTTCTCGGTCTTGGCGGCCACTTCCAGGAATACGGTTTCGCCGGCGCCGCCGTAGCGGGTTTCAGCGGTCGGTTCCGGGTTGAACACCAGCACGTCGCCCTTCGCGTTGGTCAGGGTCAGCTTGCCATCGGCATCCTGCTCGGCCTTCAGCTCGCCCTGCAGGCGGCTCGACACGGCCTCGTCCAGCGCCATCAGCGCCTTGTCGGTGCAGGCCATCATGGTCGAGGCCATCGCACTGACCGTCAGCTTGCCGTCGGCCAGGGTGTAGCCGCCACCCATGTGGTTGCAGGCGTTGCTGACCGACAGGCGGCCATCAGCGAAGTCCAGGGTGACCGGCTTGTCTTCGCGGGCGAACAGCGCGTCGATGCGCTTGCCGTCGGCGGCAGTGGCCTGCTGCAGCAGCCAGTGCTGGCTCTGCAGGCGCTGCGCGTCCAGGTGCGCCAGCGTCTGCTGGTCTGCTGCCTTGGCCGCGGCCGGGGCCACGTCGTCGCCGCCGGTGCCGGCCGGGGCCGGGGTCTGGCTGCAGGCGGCCAGCAGGGCCAGCGGGAGGAGCAGGGTGAGCTTGCGGTTCATGGTGATT
>NZ_JASJSQ010000095.1:0-19180 GCF_030236855.1 Stenotrophomonas maltophilia group sp. Smal13 | reverse complement strand
GGGTCAAGCCTGCTTCCAGCAGGCTTGACCACGAACATAGGATCTCGACTCTACATAAGAGCGGAAGCCGTCGAGCATGGCTCGACGCTACAAAAGCCGAAGCGGCCGAACATGGCTCGACGCTACACCGGGGGCGTGCGCGGCCCGAACATGATCACCGCCATGCCGGCCAGGCACAGGGCTGCGCCGAACAGGTCCCAGCGGCTGGGGCGGATGCCATCGACCAGCCACAGCCAGAACAGCGCGGTGCCGATGTAGACACCCCCGTAGGCCGCATAGACCCGGCCACTGGCGGTCGGGTGCAGGGTCAGCAGCCAGGCGAACAGGGCCAGGCTGGCGGCAGCCGGCAGCAGCAGCCACACGCTGCCGCCCTTGCGCAGCCACAACCACGGCAGGTAGCAGCCGACAATTTCGGCCAGCGCGGTCAGCAGGAACAGCGCGAGCGTCTTCACGCCTTCTCCGCCGCCTTGGCGTGCTGCCACAGTGCTTCCTGCGCATCCAGGTCCATCGACGCCAGCGCTCCACCATGGGCGTCAGCCTGCGCTTCCATCGCACGGAAGCGCCGTTCGAACTTGTGGTTGGCCCCGCGCAGCGCCGCACCCAGATCGATATCGGCGTGGCGCGCCAGGTTGGCGCAGACGAACAGCAGGTCGCCCAGCTCTTCCTGCAGGCGCGCCTTGTTGCCGGCAATGTCGCCGCGCTCGAACTCCTCGCGCAGCTCCTGCAGTTCCTCCGCCGCCTTGTCCAGCACCGGCAACGGGCCCGGCCAGTCGAAACCGACCTTGGCCGCGCGCGACTGCAGCTTCACCGCTCGCTGCCATTCGGGCAGGCCACGCGAGATGCCGGCCAATGCGGAGGTGTCCTGCTCGCCCTTGGCGGCACGCTCGGCACGCTTGATCGCATCCCAGTTGCGCGTCACCCCGTCGGCGTCATCGACGCTGACATCGGCGAACACGTGCGGATGGCGGCGCTGCATCTTGTCGCTGATCGCGCGCGCGACCTCGGCGAAGGCGAAGGCGCCCTGCTCCTCGGCCATGCGCGCATGGAACACCACCTGCAGCAGCAGGTCGCCCAGCTCATCGCAGAGATCATCGAGGTCGCCCCGATCGATGGCATCGGCCACCTCGTAGGCTTCCTCGATGGTGTACGGGGCAATGGTCGCGAAGTTCTGCTCCAGGTCCCAGGGGCAGCCACCCTGCGGATCGCGCAGGCGCGCCATGATCGACAGCAGGCGTTCCAATTCGTTGCTGGCGGCACTGCCGGCGATGGGGGTGTCATGCGCGCTCATGCGGCCTCCAGGGTCAGTCGGACAACCAGTCGCGCCACGGCAGGCTGGTGTCACCAAGGGCAATGAAATCGCCGTTCAACAGGGTCTCGCGGCGGTTGTAGCGGAACGGCTTGCCGGTCGCTGCCGACAGTACCGCACCGCCGGCGGCGTGCAGTACGCACTGGCCGGCGGCGGTATCCCATTCGGAGGTCGGGCCCAGACGCGGATAGACATCCAGGCCACCTTCGGCGATCCGGCAGAATTTCAGCGACGAGCCCTGCGCGATGGTCTCGATGCGGCCCATGCGCGCCAGCAGCGCCTCGGTTTCCGGTGAGCGGTGCGAGCGGCTGGCGGCAACCCGCAGCGGTGCGGTGGCCGGCGTGCGGGTGCGCAGCACGGTGTCGTGCAGGCCCTGGCGACGGTATGCCAGCTCACCACGCATGGCATGCCAGACGATGCCCGTCACCGGGGCCAGCACCACGCCGAAGGCCGGTGCGCCCTGGTAGATCAGCGCGATGTTGACGCTGAACTCGCCGTTGCGCTTGACGAACTCACGGGTGCCATCGAGCGGATCGACCAGCCAGTAGGCGCCCCAGTGGCGGCGCTGCTCCCAGGGGACCTGCGCCGATTCCTCGGACAGGATCGGCAGATCCGGGGTCAGCTGCTGCAGGCCCTGTTCAATGACCTGGTTGGCCGCCAGGTCGGCACTGGTAACCGGGCTGTTGTCGTCCTTGATCTGCACGTCGAAGCCATCGGCATAGACCTGCATGATGGCCTGTCCGGCTTCCTGGGCAATGGCGATGGCGGTCTCGCGCAGGTCCGTGGTCAGTTTGATCATCGCGTTCCCTGCAGCCACTGGCGGGCGATGAACAGCGCTGCCAGCGAGCGTCCCTCGGAGAAGTCCTCGCGCAGCATCAGCTGGTCCAGCTCGGCCAGCTTCCACGGGACGACTTCCAGCTCTTCCGGCTCGTCGCCGGCCAGCTTTTCCGGGTACAGGTCGCGCGCCACCACCAGCCACGACTGGTGGCTCATGTAGGTCGGGGCCAGGGTCATCGCGCGCAGCACATCCACCCGGCGCGCGCCGTAACCGGCCTCTTCCTTCAGTTCGCGGTCGGCGGCCTGCTCGGGGGTCTCGCCGGCATCGATCCGGCCCTTGACCAGGCCCAGTTCGTAGCGGTGCATGCCGGCGGCGTATTCACGTACCAGCAGCACGGTTTCGTCGTCGAGCATCGGCACCACCACCACCGCGCCATGCCCCCGGCTGACCAGCCGCTCGAAGCGGCGGCGTTCGCCGT
Source organism: Stenotrophomonas maltophilia group sp. Smal13 (assembly GCF_030236855.1). NCBI lineage: Bacteria > Pseudomonadati > Pseudomonadota > Gammaproteobacteria > Lysobacterales > Lysobacteraceae > Stenotrophomonas > Stenotrophomonas maltophilia group sp. Smal13. The sequence continues at coordinate 16,618 of NZ_JASJSQ010000095.1, read as the reverse complement.
TGGAGAACTCCAGGTCCAGGTGCTGGCGCTGGAAGGGACCGTTCTCCTCATCGGTGATCCGATGGATGATCGGCAAGCGACGGCCGGCACGGTCATCGTTCATGCGGAATCTCCGCGGCGGCCGGCGCCTGCGCCGGGGCCGATAGAATGTGCAGGCAGCAACATGTTCATGAGCCCGAAATGCTAGCAGACCCAACCCCCTCCCCGCTGGCCCGCCATTGGCGGCAGCGCGACCTGCAGGTGCTGTGGCACCCCTGCACGCAGATGCGCGAGCATCCGCACACCCTGCCGCTGGTGCCGATCGCCCGCGGCGAAGGTGCCTGGCTGATCGACCACGACGGCAATCGCTACCTGGACGCGGTCAGCAGCTGGTGGACCAACCTGTTCGGTCATGCCGAACCGCGCATCGGTGGTGCCATCGCCGCCCAGGCCACGCAGCTGGAACAGGTGATGCTGGCCGGCTTCGGTCATGAGCCAGCCATCACCCTGGCCGAACGCCTGCTGGCGCTGGCCCCGCGCCAGCCTGGCCGCGAACCGCTGGCCAAGGTGTTCTACGCTGACAACGGCTCGGCCGGCGTGGAAGTGGCGCTGAAGATGGCCTTCCAGTATTTCCAGAACCGTGGCGAGCCGCGGCGCACGCGGTTCATCGCACTGGAGAACGGCTACCACGGCGAGACCCTGGGCGCGCTGGCGCTGGGTGACATCCCGCTGTATCGCCGCGTCTATGCGCCGCTGCTGGCCGAAGGGCTGTTCGCGCCCTCGCCCGACGCTTACCTGGCCGAGCCCGGCCAGAGCGCCGCCGATCGCGCGCGCCAGGCCGCCGATGGCCTGGCCACACTGTTCGACCAGCATCCGGGCGAGATCTGTGCGGTGATCCTGGAGCCACGCCTGCAGTGCGCGGGCGGCATGCGCATGCACGATCCGGTGTACCTGCAGCGGGTTCGCGAACTGTGTGATGCGCACGGTGCATTCATGATCGCCGACGAGATCGCCACCGGTTTCGGCCGCACCGGCACCCTGTTCGCCTGCGAGCAGGCCGGGGTGATGCCGGACCTGATGTGCCTCTCGAAAGGCCTGACCGGCGGCTTCCTGCCGCTTGCCGCGGTACTGGCCACGCAGGCCCTGTACGACGCGTTCCTCGACGACTCGCGCGAGCGCGCCTTCCTGCATTCGCACAGCTACACCGGCAACCCGCTGGCCTGCGCGGCCGCGCTGGCGACGCTGGACATCTTCCGCGACGACGATGTGATCGCGCGCAACCGCGGCATCGCCTCGGTGATGGGCACGCTGGCCGCACCGTTCAGCGACCATCCGCACGTGGCCGACGTGCGCCAGGCCGGCATGGTGGTGGCGTTCGAGCTGTCGCGCGATGGCAACAAGCGCACACCGTTCGACCCGGCCATGCGGCTGGGCCTGCACGCCTACAAGGCCGCGCTGAAGCGCGGTGTGGTACTGCGTCCGCTGGGCGACGTGCTGTACTGGATGCCACCCTACTGCGTGGATGACGAACAACTGGAGCTGCTGGCACATACCACGCTGGCGGCGATTGACGAGGCGATTGCATGCGCGTGACCCGCTGCCCCATCGACCTGGCGCTGCACAGCGGCCAGACCGTGACCCTGCCGGAAGAGACCGCCAACCACCTGGTACGGGTGATGCGCCTGCGCGAGGGCGATACCTGTGTGCTGTTCAACGGCGACGGCCATGACTACAGCGCCACGCTGACCGTGGCCGGCAAGCGCGAAGTGCAGGTGCGCATCGACGCCGTGCAGGCCATCGACAACGAATCGCCGCTGGCGATCACCCTGCTGCAGGGCATCGCCCGTGGCGAGAAGATGGACCTGATCCTGCAGAAAGCCACCGAACTGGGCGTGGCGGCGATCATTCCGGTCAACGCCGAGCGCACCGAGGTGAAGCTGGATGCAGCACGGGCGGAGAAGCGCGTGGCGCACTGGAACAACGTGGTGACCTCGGCCTGCGGCCAGTCCGGGCGCGCGCGCATTCCGCAGGTGGGATCACCGCTGTCGCTGGCGCAGGCGGCAGCGGCACTGCCGGTGGATACGCTGCGGTTGACCCTGGATCCGCAGGGCACACATCGCTTGTCGACGCTGGCGGCCGCTCCGGCAGGCGGCATCGTGATCGCGATCGGCCCGGAAGGTGGGTGGTCGCCACGCGACCGTGATCAGTTGGCGGCGGCAGGATTCCAGGGCCTACAGCTGGGCCCGCGCATCCTGCGCACGGAAACGGCCGGCCTGGCCGCGATTGCAGCACTGCAGGCGCGGTTGGGGGATCTGGGATAAGGCCCGATTCCTGATAGTGCCGGCCGCTGGCCGGCAACCGCATGATTCCGTGGATGCCGGCCAGCGGCCGGCACTACCAGGAATTCAAAATGCCCGGCGGATGTCCGATCAGGCCGCCAGCGAATCCAGGGCGGCTTCCAGCGCGTCCAGGTTCGGCAGCAGCGCGCTCTGCTCGCCCAGCAGCACACGCATGTGCACGATGTCCGGCAGGGTTTCTTCCGAGGCGTCAGCCAGCAGGCCGTCGCGCGGCACCGAAATCAGCTGCGGGAAGTTCTGCGTCAGCAGCGCGTAGTACGGACGCTGCGCGTTGCCGCTGAGGGCCTTCAGCACCACCACCTTGTTGTGGCCGCCCACGGCTTCTTCGCCCAGTCCCGAAAGACGTGCGAACGACACCAGCGGCACCTGCCAGCCGTGCCAGCCGATCTCGCCCACCAGCCAGCGCGGCGCATCGGAGACCGGCTGCACCGGCACGCGCGACATCATTTCGGCCACGGTGGCATTGGGCAGCAGCACGCGCGCGTTGCCGGCCTGGATCAGGACGCCACGGATTTCGTCATTGCTGGCATAGCTCATGGTGCTTCTCCGTTGTCGTCCTGCTCACCCCAGCGCGCGGCAATCGCCTGCGCCAGTTCCTGCGGTTCACCGGCCACCATGCCGGCAGCAACCACCGCCGTGGCTGCAGCCGGGTCGTAGCAGCCCTCGCCCACCTGCCCGGCCACCCATGCACCGGCGGCGGCCAGATCCAGCGCCGGACCAACATGCGCAAGGTCAGCGCCGCTGAGCAGGACCAGCGCGGTGTGATCAGCTGGCAGCGCGGCAATCGCAATGCCCTGCGCGTCGCTGACGAAATGCAGGCCGTCACTGGCTGCCTGCACGCCGATGTCATCGGCCAGCACGTGCACTTCACCCGGAGTTGCACGCTGGCCGGCTTCAGCCAGCTGCACCGGCAACGGCGACACGCGTGCCATCTGCTTGACCAGGTTGCCGTAGCGCCCGCCATCCAGGCGCATGTGCACCAGGACGGGCACGCTCAGCGAAGGCGGCAGCGCGCCGAGCAGGCGACGCAGCGCATCCGGGCCACCGATGCCGGCCAGCACCAGCAGCGATCCGGCGCGTGCGCCCACGGGCGCAGCAGCGTCCAGATCGACCAGACTCAGATGACCGGTATCGAAGGAAGGCAGCGGAGCCTCCACGGCAGCGTGGTGCGGAGCGGTTGCCGAGGCATCGGCCTCGTCCTCGACCAGCGACCAGGCGGTGTGGTCGAAGGAGACCGGCGGTAGCGGCGGTGCTGCGGACGCGGTCTCTGCCAGCGACGGCAGTGCGGGGGCCTCCAGCCGCTCAGGCACCACCGGCTGCAAGGCCGCCAGCGCCTGTTCCAGCGCGATCGGTTCGTGCAGCTGCGCAGGCGGCGAGTACAGAGTGTCAGCGGGGACCTCGTCAGCCCAGCTCAATGCCTGCTCCAGGTGCGGCTGCAGCGCTTCTTCCTGCGGCGCCGGTGCCGGTGCCGGGTGGCCCGGCTCCAACTGCAGGCTGGGTTCTTCTTCGGCCCCCGGCGGCAACACCTGCTGGTGGCCATGCAGCTTGGCGGACAGATGACGGCCCCAGCGCTGAGCCTCCCAGCCATCACGACGTGCAGCCAGTTCGGCCTCGTCGAAGACCAGGGTCAGACCCGGTGCGGACAGCACCGCTTCCAGGCGCTCCAAGGCGTCCTCGATGGCGGCTTCCAGCGCGATCACCACGAACTGTGGGCGCGCCTCCTGCAGGACCCGCGCCTCCAGCGTGTTGGGATCATCTTCCAGCACCAGCTGCACATCGGCGTGCGACAACGCCTCACGCAGGCGCTCACGCGCCGCGCCGGGACGGGCCAGCAGGGCCACGGCCGGAGCCGCTTGGGTTTCACTCACGGACACGGGCGATCCCCAGCAGGTCGTACACGTTACGCATCAGGTCCAGTTCCTGGTACGGCTTGCCCAGGTAACGCTGGACACCGATCTCGAAGGCGCGCTGGCGGTGCTTGTCACCGCTGCGCGAAGTGATCATCACGATCGGCACGTCCCTGTAGCGCGGGTCGGCACGCATCGCGGTGGCGAGCTCGTAGCCATCCATGCGCGGCATCTCGATATCCAGCAGCATCAGGTCCGGCACGCGCTCTTCCAGGCGTTCCAGCGCTTCCACGCCGTCGCGGGCGACGCTGACCTCGAAGTTGTGGCGTTCGAGGATGCGGCCGGTGACCTTGCGCATCGTCAGCGAGTCGTCGACCACCATCACCAGCGGCACCTGGCGCTCCTGGCGCGGTGCGTTGGCCAGCACAGGCAGCGTCGGGTTGGCGAGGAAGCGGCGCACCAGCGGCGCCACGTCCAGGATCACCACCACGCGGCCATCGCCGGTGATGGTCGCGCCGTAGATGCCCGGCACCGACGCGATCTGCAGGCCGACCGGCTTGACCACGATTTCGCGGTTGCCCAGCACCTGGTCGATCGCCACGGCGGCACGCAGATCACCGGCACGGACCAGCAGCAGCGGCACCTGGTCCTGGCCATCGGCACGCGCCGGGGCCTGCCCGACCAGGCTGCCGAGGTCGTACAGCGGATAGTCTTCGCCGCTGTAACGGTAGCTGCTGTCGGCGGCTTCGAAACGCTCGCGCGACAGGCGGCCGATACCACTGACCGAGGCCACCGGCACCGCGAAGGTGGTTTCGCCGATCTGCACGAACACCGCCTGGGTGACGGCCAGCGTCTGCGGCAGGCGCAGGGTGAAGCGTACGCCCTGGCCCCGCACCGACTGGATGTCGACCGAGCCACCGAGCTGGCGCACTTCGTTGCGCACCACGTCCATGCCCACGCCACGACCAGCCAGCTGGCTGACCTGGTCGGCGGTGGTGAAGCCGGACGCGAAGATCAGGTTGTCCAGCTCCTGCTCGTTCGGCTGCGCATCGGCGGCCAGCAGGCCACGGTCGATGGCGCGGCGGCGGATCGCCTCGCGGTCCAGGCCAGCACCGTCATCGGCCACTTCCAGCACGATTTCCGAACCTTCGCGGTGCAGGCGGATGGCGATCTCGCCCTCCTCCGGCTTGCCGGCGGCGCGGCGCTGTTCCGGCGCTTCCAGGCCATGGGCCACGGAGTTGCGCAGCATGTGTTCCAGCGGCGCGACCATGCGGTCGAGGACGTTGCGGTCCAGTTCGCCGTGGGTTCCTTCCAGGGTCAGGTGGACCTGCTTGCCGGTATCCATGCCGGACTGGCGGACCACGCGGCGCAGGCGCGGCACCAGGCCATCGAACGGCACCATGCGCGCGCGCATCAGGCCATCCTGCAGCTCGGAGCTGACGCGCGACTGTTGCTGCAGCAGCGAATCGTACTGGCGCGACAGATCGTCCAGCACGCCCTGCAGGCCCCCCAGGTCGGCCGCCGACTCGTTCAGCGCACGGCTGAGCTGCTGCAGGGTGGAGAAGCGGTCCAGCTCCAGCGGATCGAACTTCTGGTCGGCCTGGTCCTGTTCGCGCTGGTAGCGGGCGACGATCTGCGCCTCGGTTTCCAGGTCGAGTCGCCGCAGCTGGTCGCGCAGTCGCGCATTGGTGCGCTCCAGTTCGCCCATGGCACCACGGAAGGCACCCAGCTGCTGTTCAAGCCGCGAGCGGTAGATCGCCACTTCACCGGCATGGTTGACCAGGCGGTCGAGCAGGTCGGCACGCACGCGCACCTGCTCCTGCTGCGGACGCGCCAGCGGATCTTCATCGACCACGCCCTCGGCCGGAAGCGGAGCCGACAGCGGCGCTTCGATCGGGGCCGCCAGTGGGCCCGCGGCCTGTGCGGGCACGGTCTCGATCTCGCTGGCCGCACGCGCGGCCGCAGCGGCTGCGGCGATATCGATGGTGGTGCGGACCTCGAAGGCTTCGACCAGATCCTGCGCCGGCTCCACCACGCGGTGCGCGCCGGTGCGGGTGAGCAGCTGGTGCAGGCGGTCAAAGCCACGCTCCAGCAGCTGCACGTCGCGACGTTCGATCTCGGTACGGCCAGCGGCCACCGCCTCCAGCAGCGATTCGATGCTGTGGCCAAGGTCGCCGATGGCATTGATGCCAGCCATGCGTGCGCCACCCTTCAGGGTGTGCAGATCACGCTGCAGGCCGGCCAGCACCTCGCGGTCCTGCGGTGCATCGCGCAGTTCGCTGATCAGGCCATCGCAGTGGTCGAGCAGGTCCTTGCCTTCCTCGACAAAGATATCGACCAGCTCGCGGTCGTACACGCTGAAGTCGAGTGCATCGGCGCCGTCCTCGGCATCCGCCGCAACAGGTGCCTGCTCGTGGTGCGGCGCACGCGGCACGATGTCGGTCGCTGCAACCTGTGCATCGGTATCGACCGTGCCCTGGCCCGGTGCGTCTTCCATTTCGAAGAAGCGCACCGCAGCAGTGCCGCCCTGCGGCGCCTCCGCGGTGATCTCCTCAATCACCGTCGCCGGGGACGGCTGATCGGCGCTCTCTCCTTCACCGACCGCCGCCTCCCCGCCGACGTCCGCATCCTCGGCAAAGGCATCTGCCTCACCCGGCGCGAGTTCGCTGGCCTGGAGGCCGATCACGGGCCATTGCCCGTCGTCGTCCAGGGTCTGCTCCTCCTCGATCACGTGCAGGCCGGCCTCGAGCGCGGCTGCCAGCGTGACCGGTTCTGCAAAACCCGGCACAGCCATTTCATCCTGCAGGCTCGACAGCTCGCTGTCGAGTGGCAGTGCAGCAGCGTCGTCAATGACGTTGTCATCGTCACTGTCCGAATCAAACGGCAACGGCGTATTCAGGTCGATCGCGTCAACTTCCGCAGACACCGGCAACTCTTCCGCGTCGCGGTCATCCACCGGCAGCGCACTGGCGTCGAGGTACGGCGACAGATCGTCCGCCATGGTCAGGTCAGCGTCGTCGACCGTCGCGATCGCCGGCACGGCATCTGATTCGTGCTGGGCAACATCAGGCGCACTTTCAATCGGCTGGATCGATTCAATCGCGCCGGTGTCGTCCGCGGCAGGTTCACCCTCGCCCGGCACCGACGGCCAGCCGGCGTCGAAGTAACGCGAAAGATCGTCGCTGGCGGTCAGCTCACCCACGTCCAGGCCGCTGTCGGCTGCGACGTCCAGCACCTCCAGCCCGGTTGCAGCTGGAACCGGTTCCAGCGCATCTTCGGCATGCGACTGCGGCTCGGCAATGAAATCGGTCGCCGCATCGAAAGCGGACGGCATGCTGGTTTCGTCCAGCGTGTCCAGCCCGGCCAGCAGCGCTTCGGCCGCGGATGCCTGCTCGGCATCAGGCGCCAGCTCGACGCCCTCTTCGTCCTCGTCTTCCAGCGCGAACAGCGGCCAGCGCGCTTCCGGCAGCTCGCCGGCCAATGCCTGCAGCCGCTGCACCAGCGCGCCCTGCGGAACAATCCGCGGCTGTTCGGCCTGCAGCGCCTCCATGGTCGCGGTGATCGCCTGCGCGGTCGCATCCAGTGCGGCTACGCCCTCGTCGCCAGGCACCACGCCGGCGGCCAGTGCGCGCTTGATGTAGGACTCGGCACCGCCGGTGACCGCCGTGATTTCCGGCACTTCGGTCATCGCGAAGGCGCCGTTCATGGTGTGCACCGCACGCAGCAGTGCGTCGCTGACCGGCTGCGGTGCCTGCTGCGCCGAACGCAGCCATTCCTGCAGGGTCGCCTGGTGGACTTCGACCTCGGCCTCGAGGATCTCGCGCAGTACGCTGTCGATGTTGGCCGGGGTACCGGCGTCTTCCGCCACCGCCGTGGCATCGGCCTGCGCCGACGCAGCGGCCTCGGCTTCCAGCAGGCGGCTGATTTCGTCTTCGCCTTCGGACTCGGCCAGTGTCGCTGCCGGTGCGGCCGCAGCCGGCAACGGCACGTAGAAGGTCTCCTCGCCGGCACCGACCCGATCGGCAATGGCCTGCATCGCCTGCAGGTCCACGCTGATGCGCTGGCCATGGCGCAGCGCGGCGTTCAGCTGCGGCAGCGCGGCATGGGCGTTGTCGACCATCGCCAACACCGCCGGAGTCGCCGGGCGACTGCCATCGAGCACGCGATTGAGCATGCCTTCGATCTTCCAGGCGAACTCGCCCAGGGTGCGTGCACCCACCAGGCGGCCACTGCCCTTGAGGGTGTGGAAGATGCGGCGGATCGGCCGCAGCCGGTCCATGTTGTCCAGCTGCGTGCGCCATGCGGGCAGCAGCGTGCCCAGGTTGGCCAGCTCATCGTCGAACTCTTCCAGGAACACCTCGCGGATGTCCTCGTCGATGTTCTCGGCATCGTCGTCGAAGCCGGCCTCGAAGCCGGCCTCGGTCCCGGCCACGACCGGGATGTCCGCAGCGGGCGGAGCCGCCATGGCCTGCGGATTGAAGTCGGCCGCCGCGGCGCTCAGCTCGGCGAAGAACTGCGCGTCGGCTTCGCTGAAGTCGATGGGCGCGATGGTGTCGATATCAATCACCGACACCGCCGGTGCCGGTGCATCGGAGACCGGCGTCAGCACCTCGGCCATCGGCGCGGGCACGTCCTCCTGCACATCCGCCGGAACCGCGTCCGCTTCGGCAACCGCAGGGCTTTCGTCCACCCGCACGGGTGCAGCGGGATCGACGATCTCCAGCGCCGGGTGCAATCCGGCGTCGTCGTCCAGCGACAGCGTCTCCATCGCGTGCAGCGACAGCACGTCGTCGGCATTGTCCAGCGCATCGGCGTCGAAACGGAACACCACGTCGTCACCGGCGGCGACCACATCGTGCTCGGCAGCCACCGGGTCGAACACGGGCGCGGCAACGTCAGCGGTGTCAAAGGGCACCGACGCGTCGACGTCGTCCTCGACATCCATCACAGCCACATCGGCCAATGCCGGCGGTGTTGCCTCCGACAGTGTCCACTGCGGCGCCGGTTCCACGCTGGTTTCGGCCCGTTCGAAACTGACCGGGTCGAAGCTGGCGAAGGTCGGACTGCGCTCGTCTTCGGCACTCGCGGTCGGCTCGGAGTCCGGATGGAACGGTGCGAGATCCCATTGCGGTACCTCGGGCGCAGGCGCGCTGGACGCGGCGAAGACCAGCGGTGCATCCGCGTCGTCATGCAGCGACAGCGGTGTGGAGGCGACACTCCCCAGCGCCCCGAACATCAGGCGATTGTCCACCACCTCCGGTGCAGGCGCGGCCGGTGGCGGATCGAAGGTGAAGTCCGGCAGCGGCACCGGCACCCTGCCGGCGGCGGGCGCGGCCGGCTGCACCGGAATCTCGATGGGCTCCGGCTGTACCGGCTCGGTCTGCAGCGCGATCGGCTCGCGGTCCACCAGCAGCGATGCGAACGGAATCGGCGCGGCGGCAACAGGCTCCACTGCATTGCGGTCCGGCAACGGCCAATAGCGCAGCGCTTCAAGGCTGCTGCGGGTGATGTCGAGGATGTCCTCGCGGCCCGGGCGGCGGTCGCGCAGAGCCTCGAGGTAGTACTCCAGGCTGGCCATGGCATCGGCCAGGGTGTCCAGCTGGCGGCCACTGGGCACGCGCTGGCGACCGATCAGCTCGGCTTCGATGTACTGCTGCACACCGCGCAGGTAATCGGCGGCGGTGTTCAGGTCGAGCATGCGCAGCGCACCGGAGACATCGCCCAGCAGGCGCGGCACGTCCTGCAGCTCGGCATGGTTCCAGCTGGTTTCAATGAAAGCGACGAAATGCTCGCGGGCGGCGGCGAAGTTGGCGATGGCCTCATGTGCCAGCACCTCCACCGTGCGGCGGTTCTCCACCGCGCTGGGGTCATCTTCGCCACTGCCGCCGGCGCCCAGATGGGCGACCTGGTCGTCCAGCGACGCGTCCACGTAGAGCAATGCGCCGGCGATATCCAGCAGCAGGTTCTCGTCGATCTGCTGGCGCCCTTCGACCACGCCACGCAGCGCATCGCGCTGCTGCACGACCACCCCGCGGGCAACGCCCAAGCCCATCATGCCCAGCGTATCGGCCACGGCGCCAAGTTCGTTGGCCTGGGTCTGCAGCTGTTCGGGCGCACCGCCAGTACGCAGGTGCAGGTCCAGCGCATCCTTGATGCGCAGCAGTTCTTCCTTCACCGCGCTGCCCACGGTATCCAGCAGCTCGCGGTTGCGCCCGCTCAGGCTGCCACGGGCATGGTCCAGCTCGGCCTCGGTGGCGCTGACGCTGTCCGGCGCGAACGCCAGCAGCACGCTGTCATGCACGCCCTCTTCGCCACGCGCGGCACGGATTTCGTTGAGCAGCGGCATCAGCACGATCGGAATGTCGCGGTGGCCGTTCTGCAGCCGCTCCAGGTAGTCGGGCAGCAGCACGCTGCCACGCATCAGGGTCGCGCAGGCTTCATCCCGATCAGCCACGCTACCGGCGCCGATGGCATTGGCCAGCTGTTCAAGCTCCTCGGCCACCATCGCCGGGGCGTACAGCTCGACCATGCGCAGGGTGCCCTGCACTTGGTGCAAGTAGCCGGCGCAGATGCGCATGCGGCTGGCATCGGCCGGGTCTTCCGCGTAGTACTCGACCTCGTTGCGCACCTGGCGCAGGGTCTCGTCCAGCTCGGGCTTGACCCAGCCCAGCGCTGCGTGGCTCATCGCATCGCGCAGACTGCTCATGGACGCGCTCCGTTCGCCGCCGCGCGGAAGCCGCGCGAGTTCTGGCGTGGGGAATGGAAATGCTTCATCTACTGGTTCCTTGCTCGCCGCCCTGCCCGCGTCACGCCGGCAGCTTGAAGTCGGCGACCGAACGACGCAGGTCGGCCGCCAGCTGCGCGAGGTGACCGATCGATTCGGCGGTCTGCCCGGCACCCTGCGAGGTCTGGCCGGTGATCTGCCGGATCACGCCCATGGTGCGGGTGATGTCCGAGGCCGCAGCCGACTGCTGCTGGGCGGCGATGGAGATGTTCTTGATGAGGGTGTTCAGTGCATTGGACACGCGCTCGATTTCGGTCAGTGCGGTGCCGGCGTCCTCGGCCAGGCGTGCACCGGACACCACTTCGGCGGTGGTCTGTTCCATCGAGGTGACCGCTTCGTTGGTATCGGCCTGAATGGCCTGCACCAGGTTCTCGATGCGTCGGGTTGCGCCCGAGGTGCGTTCTGCCAGGCGCTGCACTTCGTCGGCCACGACCGCGAAACCGCGGCCCGCTTCACCGGCCGAAGCCGCCTGCACCGCCGCGTTCAATGCCAGGATGTTGGTCTGCTCGGAAATGTCGTTGATCAGTTCCACGATCGAGCCGATTTCCTGCGACGACTCGCCCAGGCGCTTGATGCGCTTGGAGGTTTCCTGGATCTGGTCACGGATCTGGTCCATGCCCTGGATGGTCTCGCGCACCACGCCGGCACCTTCGGCAGCGATCACCACCGAGCGCTGTGCCACGTCGGCCGACTCGGCCGAGTTGCGCGACACCTGTTCGATGCTCGCCGCGATTTCACCGATGCGGTCCGAGGCCGAGGTGATCTGGTTGGCCTGATGGCCCGCCGCCTCTGCCAGCTGCATGGCGGTGGCCTGGGTTTCCTGGGTGGACAGCGCGACCTTGGCCGAGGTGTCGTTGATGGTGGTCACCAGGTGGCGCAGCTCGTCCACCGCGTAGTTGATCGCGTCGGCGATGGCGCCGGTCATGTCCTCGGTCACCGAGGCCTTCACGGTCAGGTCGCCCTCACCCAGCGAGGAGATTTCGTCCAGCAACCGCATGATCGCCTGCTGGTTGCGGCTGTTGAATTCCACCTGGGTCTGGTAGCGCAGTTCCTGCTCGCGCGAGCGGCTGCGCACGTTGGTGGAGACGAAGCCGCTGATCGCGATCAGCGACAGCGCACCGGACACCACGCCGATCCAGAAGTTCGGGAACAGGCGGGTATCGGACACCGAGCCGAACGAGGAGAACGCCTCGAACAGCTTGCGGCTGTCGTCCAGCATGTGCGCCGAACCCTGGCCCAGCGCGGTGGCGGCGGACTGGGCGGCGAACAGCTGGCGCGAGCTGGCCAGGATCGCATCGGCGTCCTGCTTCATTGCCTCCCACTTCTGCTGCGACTGCTCCAGCGCGGCCACGGCGGCGGCACCGCGCACGGCGGTGATGCCCAGTTCCTCGTTGCCGTTGCGCAGGCCGTCGAGCACCTGCGAGAACACGGTAATGTCGCGTGCCAGTGCATCGCCCGAGGTGGCAGCGGCGCTGCCACCGGCACGCATTTCGGTCACGCGGCGGGCCATCGAACCGGCCACCACGACCTGCTGCAGTGCGCTGTACACCTGCGACGACGGCGCGCCCGAGGCGGACATCGCGCGCACCAGCTCGTTCAGCTGGGCCTGCAGGCCCGGCACCGCGCCGGTGAAGTTGTTGGCATTGCCGGCCAGCGCCAGCACGGCGGGCTCGCTGGCGACCAGCTGCCCGGCCTGCTTGCCCAGCGGCGCCCAGGTCTCGGCCAGGGTGGCGATCGCACCGGACACGCCCGGTTCCTTGCCGTAGCGCCCCTGCAGGGTCGACACGTTCTGTTCGATCGCGTTGCGGGTGGCCTTGAAGGCGGTGAACGCCTGCGCGTTGCCGCCCACCGCATCACGGCCCTGGTTGGCCAGCTGCTGTGACAGCACCTGCAGGTCGGCCGCCTTGGAGCCGGCATCGGCCAGGCGACTGCCCTGCCAGGTGGCGACGCCGGTGTTGACGCCGAACAGGATCATCGATGCCAGCAGCAGGAACAACCAGAGGTTGCTGCCGCCCAGCCGCAGCTTGCCGGTCTTGGTGGCGTCCGAAGCAGTACTCATCGTTCAACCTCGATCTTCAATGCAGGGGGCGATGCCCGGCCTCAGGCCGCGGCTTGCCGGAATTCAGGGGTACGCGACAGCAGCGAGAGCGAGAACACGCCCCAGTCGTGGCCGTCGGCGTGGAAGGCGCGATCGACGAAGTGGCCGTAACGTCCTTCGGCCAGCGTGCCGGCCGCGATCTGCTGGTCCAGTTCGAAGCTGCGCTGGCCGAACAGTTCATCGATGGTCAGCGCGACGTCGCCACCCGCCTGGCGCATGATCAGCACGCGCTGGCCTTCCTGCTGCACGGTGCGCGTGCCTTCCAGGAAGTACTTCAGGTCGACCACCGGGAACAGGTTGCCGCGCAGGTTGCCTACGCCCAGCAGCCACGGCTGCGCGCACGGCACCGGGGTGACCGGCGGCATCGGCACGATTTCCACCACTTCGCGGAAATCGGACACCAGCCGGCGCTGGCCGACGCGGTAACCCACGCCACGCCAGAGGTCCTGGGCGAACTGCCGTTCGGGCAGCTGCACCGCATGGGCCAGGCTGCGCCGTTCGTAGGCTTCGAGAATGTCGAAGGGCGAGCGCATCAGGCCACCAGTTCGTTGATCCGCGCGATCAGTTCATCCTCGCGCGGCGGCTTGACGATGTAATCGGCTGCGCCCTGGCGCAGGCCCCATGCCTTGTCGGTTTCCATCGCCTTGGTGCTGACGATGATCACCGGGATGTGCTTGATCGCCGCATCACGGGCCATCGCGCGGGTGGCCTGGAAGCCGCTCATGCCGGGCAGGACCACGTCCATCAGCACCAGCTGCGGCACCTGGTCGCGGACCAGCTGCAGTCCATCCTCGGCGTTGTCCGCTTCCAGCACCTCATGGCCGGCACGGCGCAGCCACTGGGTGAACACCGCGCGGTCGGTCGGTGAATCCTCGATCAGAACGATACGAGCCATTGTGCCTTTCCCCCCTGGTCAGGCGTTGACGTATGTGCGGATGGCACCCAGCAGTTCTTCACGCGTGAAAGGCTTCGTCAGGTACTGCTCCGAGCCGACGATGCGTCCCCGCGCCTTGTCGAACAGGCCATCCTTGGACGACAGCATGATGACCGGGGTCGCCTTGAACAGCTGGTTGCCCTTGATCAGCGCACAGGTCTGGTAGCCGTCCAGGCGCGGCATCATGATGTCGACGAAGATGATCTGCGGTTGCTGGTCTGCGATCTTCGCAAGCGCTTCGAAGCCGTCGGTGGCGGTGACCACCTCGCAGCCTTCGCGCTTGAGCAGCGTTTCCGCAGTCCTGCGGATGGTCTTCGAATCATCGATGACCATCACCCGGAGTCCTGCGAGTTCCCCGCCCGCAGTCGTGTTTTCAGTCATTGCCTATCCCCAAGCGCACGGCCCGATCTCTGGCGGGGGCCGCTACGAAAGCGTATCTATATCGCACTTTCCGCGCCCGCTTCAAGGCCGCCCCATGGCGCGGGGCATGGCACCCTCCTGAACGTGACGGGTTTCGCAATGCGTGCGCGACAGCCGGGCGGACGCTGCGTTGCAGTACGGCGGGGAGGCGCGCGACCGGCGTTGCCGCTACCATCAACGCCTTGCCAGACAGGTGCGCCCATGCCGTTGAACGTCATCGTGGTGATGGACCCCATCGCCCACATCAAGATCGCCAAGGACACCACCTTCGCCATGTTGCTGGAAGCCCAGCGCCGCGGCCATGCCCTGCACTACGTGCGCCCGGGCGGGTTGGCCCTGGAAGGTGGCGTGGCGGTGGCCCAGACCGCACCGCTGCAGGTGCGCGACGACCCGGCCGGCTGGTATGAGCTGGGTGCGTTCAGCCGTACCGAGTTCGGTCCCGGCCAGATCGTGCTGATGCGCAAGGACCCTCCGGTCGACGCCGAGTACATCTACGACACCCAGGTGCTGGACGTGGCCGCCGCTGCCGGTGCCTGCGTGGTCAACAACCCGCAGGGCCTGCGCGACTACAACGAGAAGCTTGCCGCCCTGCTGTTCCCGCAGTGCTGCCCGCCGACCCTGGTCAGCCGCGACGCCAAGGCGCTGAAGGCCTTTGCCCTGGAACACGGCCAGGCCGTGCTGAAGCCGCTGGATGGCATGGGCGGCCGCTCGATCTTCCGCAGCGGCAAGGGCGATCCGAACCTGAATGTGATCCTGGAAACCCTGACCGACGGCGGCCACAGGATGGCGCTGGCACAGAAGTTCATTCCCGACATCACCGCTGGCGACAAGCGCATCCTGCTGGTCGATGGCGAACCCGTCGACTACTGCCTGGCGCGCATCCCGCAGGGTGATGAATTCCGCGGCAATCTGGCCGCCGGTGGCCGCGGTGAAGGTCGCCCGCTGAGCGAGCGCGACCGCTGGATCGCCGCCCAGGTCGGGCCGGAGATGAAGCGTCGCGGCATGCGCTTCGTCGGCCTGGACGTGATCGGTGATTACCTGACCGAGGTCAACGTGACCAGCCCGACCTGCGTGCGCGAACTGGACGCACAGTACGGCCTGAACATTGCCGGCACCCTGTTCGACGCACTCGAGGCCGGCCTGCGCTGATGCCGTCCGCACCTGCCGTACTGCCCCCGCCGCCGCGCGAAGCGCAACGGCTGGGGGCGACCATCGCGTTGTCGGTGCTGGTCCACGCCCTGCTGATCCTGGGCGTGGGCTTCGCCGTGAAGGGCGATGCGCCGCTGGTGCCGACGCTGGAAGTGATCTTCAGCCAGACCCGCACCGCACTGACGCCGAAGCAGGCTGATTTCCTGGCCGCAGCCAACCAGGAAGGCGGTGGCGAACACGACCGCGCACAGCGTCCGCGTGACAACCAGGCCGGCATCGTGCCGCAGGCCCAGTCCGGAATCAGCCCGATTCCGCAGCAGCAGCAATCGGCCGCACCGGTTCCGCCGCCGCAGGCGCGGGTGGTCAGCAGCCGCAATGGCGAAGAGGTGGTCGCGCAGGCACAGTCCCGGCCCACGCCGGATCAGCCCGAACCGGATGCGCCCTTGAGCGCACGCGAACAGCGCGACGTGGAGATGGCGCGCCTGGCCGCCGAAGTGCACCTGCGCTCGGCGCAGTACGCCAAGCGTCCGAACCGCAAGTTCGTGTCGGCCAGCACGCGCGAATATGCCTATGCCAACTACCTGCGTGCCTGGGTCGATCGCGCCGAGCGCGTCGGCAACCTGAACTACCCGGACGAGGCCCGGCAGCGCCGCCTGGGTGGCCAGGTGGTGATCAGCGTGGGTGTGCGCCGCGATGGCAGCGTGGAAAGCAGCCGGATCCTGCGTTCGAGCGGGACGCCGTTGCTGGATGAGGCGGCGCTGCGGGTGGTGAAGCTGGCGCAGCCGTTCCCGCCGTTGCCGAAGACCGAGGATGAGATCGATATCCTGCAGGTCACCCGCACGTGGGTGTTCCTGCCGGGCGGCACCCTGCACGACGACCGATAGGGTTTTGTTGCCCGGGCCTGCGGCCCGGGACCCGCAGAGGCGACGGCCACAACCGAAGCAACAGCAGAAGCGGCGGCGGAGATGCCGGACCTGGCGGGGCGGTGTGGGCTTGCAGGACACGCCGTAAACCCGTCCATGGGGGCTCGATGGCGCCATCCATGGCGCC
>NZ_JASJSQ010000094.1:0-19263 GCF_030236855.1 Stenotrophomonas maltophilia group sp. Smal13 | reverse complement strand
GGCTCCTACATACCGCGTAGGAGCCGGGAGGAACATACAAGCCATGCTCGACTGCTTTCCGTTCCGGGTTCATGACGCCTGGGGCAAGAGCAGTCGAGCATGGCTCGACTCTACATTCGGCGTCACTCGCGCTTGCGCGATTCCAGCAGGTCCAGGTTGCGGATCAGGCGCCGCGAGATCTCATCGGAGATCACCCCGCGCCGGGTCAGCCGGAACAGCTCCTCGCGCTCGGCATTGAGGCCGGCGCTGCGCAGCTGGCGGTAGCCCAGTTCCATGCGCCGCACCTTCTCCGGGTCCACGTCGGGCCCGTCGCTGTCCTTCTCCAGGTGGCGCTGGTACAGCAGGCTGACCCGCGAGGCGGCATCGTTGTACAGCTGCACGTTCTCGGTGTTCTGGTTCATCACCATCTGCTGGCGCATGCGCTCGACCCCGGCCAGTGCGGCCTTCGACGACAGCCGGCGCGCCAGATCCTCTTCCTTGCGCTCACCCGAATCGGACGGCAGCTGCAGGCCTTTCAACAGCCGCGGCAGCGCGATGCTGGCGCCCAGCAGCGAGAACAGGATCACCGACGCGGCCAGGAAGATCACCAAGTCACGCGCCGGGAATGCACTGCCGTCGGGCAGGAACAGCGGCAGGGTCAACACGCCGGCCAGGGTAATCGCACCGCGCACGCCGGCCACCGAGGTCGCCACCACGATGCGCCAGTTCGGCGCCTCGCCCCGCTCCAGGCCGCGACGACGCGCGCGCAGCAGGTTCCAGCGCAGCGACAGCCACACCCACAGCAGGCGCAGCACGACCAGTGCCAGATTGATCACCACCACATACACCAGCAGCCACCACGCACTCTGGTGGCCGGTCTCGTTCATGGTGGTGGTGGCGCGTTCGACAATGCCCGGCAGCTGCTCGCCCAGCAGCACGAACATGATGCCGTTGAAGCTGAACTGCAGCATGTTCCAGACCCCGGCGCGCTGCACGCGCATGCTGCCGGAGACGCGTCCGGTCAGCTCGACATAGCTCATCGCGATACCGGCGGCGACCGCGGCGAGGATGCCCGAGGCATGGATCTCTTCGGCCAGCAGGTAGGCCGCGAACGGAATGAGCAGGTTGACCAGCATCGCCGCGCCCGGCTCTTCGCCGAAGCGGCGCCACAGCCAGCGCTGGAAGGTCGACACGCCCAGCGTCACCGCCACGCCCACGGCGAGGCCGGCCACCGCCACCCACACGAAGGTCAGCGAGGCGGTGGCCAGCGAGAAGGTGCCGGTCATCACTGCCGCCACCGCGAAGCGGAAGCAGACCAGGCCCGAGGCATCGTTCAGCAGCGACTCGCCCTCAAGGATGTGCATCAGGCGCTTGGGAATCGGCGCCTTGGAGGCGATCGCCCCGACCGCCACCGGGTCGGTCGGCGACACGATGGCCGCCAGCGCGAAGCACACCGCCAGCGGCATCACTGGAATCAGCCAGTGGATGAGGAAGCCGGCGCCGATGACGGTGAACACCACCAGGCCGAACGCCAACTCGAGGATCGCGCCCTTGTCGCGGAACAGGCCCTGTTTGGGAATACGCCAGCCATCCAGGAACAGCAGCGGCGGCAGGAACAGCAGGAAGAACACCTCCGGCTCCAGCGCGTGGCCGCGGTTGAACACGCCGGCGATGACCGCACCCAGGCCGATCTGCACCAGCGGCAGCGGCAACGAGAACGGCAGGACACGAACCAGGTAGCCGCTGGCGACAACGGCCACCAGCATCGCCAGGACGACTTCAATGGTATGCATGCTTCTTCCAGGAAGCGGCGCGCGGGGAGGCTCGCAAGCCAGCGCCGGAAACCCGGAAAAAACTACCACATGCGGCCATGACCGCGACGGCCGGGGCCGCCGCGCGTCAGCCCCGGCTCATGCCCCGTCGAAGCGGTACAGATCCATGGCGAGGAAGCCGGCATCGATACCAGCGTCGATGCGGCGTGCACCGAAGCCGCCCTCTCCGGCCGCGCCCATCGCGAAAAACAACGGCAGCAGGTGCTCGTCGGTCGGGTGCGCACGTTCGGCGAATGGCGCCTGCCTGCGGTAATCCAACAGGGCCTGGCGGTCATTGGCGGCCAGACGCTGCTCCACCCACTCGATGAAGGGCCGCACGTACGGCGCTTCCTTGCCGTCCTGGTAGTCCCCCCAGTCGTGCAGGTTGTGGGTGATGCTGCCCGAGCCGACCAGCAGCACGCCCTGCTCGCGCAGCGGCGCCAGCGCACGGCCCAGCGCGAACTGGTGCTCGGGCCCGAGCAGTGGCTGGATCGACAGCGGCACCACCGGGATGTCGGCCTGCGGGCGCAACAGCCGCAGCGGCACCCATGCACCGTGGTCGAGGCCACGCTGCGGGTCGAGTGCCACCGGCAGGCCAGCGGCGGCGATGCGGCCGGCCACCTCTTCGGCCAGCGCCGGATCGCCCGGCGCCGGGTACTGCAGTTCAAACAGCGCGCGCGGGAAGCCGCCGAAGTCATGGATGGTCGGTGGCTGCGGATGCGCGCCGACCAGCGGCTGCCGGCCCAGCCAGTGCGCCGAGGCCATCACGATGGCGCGCGGCGTCGGCAAGTCGCGCGCCAGCTCGGCCAGGCGCACGCCAACCTGGCCCGGATGCAGGGCGGTCATCGGCGAACCATGCGAGATGTACAGCGAAGGCAGGCGGGACATGGAATTCTCCAGTTGCAGGGTCAGGCGGCGATCAGCGCGAACGCAGGGTCCACTTGCCATCGTCGACCAGGAACAGCACTACCAGCGCCAGTGCCCAGAACGCCGGGTATTCCCAGCCGCCGCCGGCATTGGCGAAACCGAAGCCGTTGGCGCCGTGCACGGTGACGATGGTGCCCAGCAGCAGCGGCACACCGACAAGGCCCACCCAGCGTGCGTAGATGCCCAGCAGGAGCGCGACGGTGATCACCAGCTCGACGCCGATGGTGAGGTAGCCGAGCACGCCGGGCAGGCCCAGCGACTCGAAGAACGCCGCCGTGCCGGCCGGGGTGAATACCAGCAGCTTGGTCAGCGCATGGACCAGGAACAGCACGCCCAGGGCCAGGCGCAGCAGGGTGGCGCCGTACGGGGCCAGCGGCGAAACAGGAGCGGTCGTGGTGTGCATGGGGAAACACCTTGAAGGGAGTGGGCACAGGTTATTGCGCCTTCGTGGACCAATAAATACGATGGATTGACCGTATTTATTTCAAAAGGCGCAACAATGGACACCCTCGAGGCGATGCGCGTGTTCGTGGCGGTGGTCGAGCGCAACGGCTTCAGTGCCGCCGCCCAGGCCCTGGATATGTCCACTGCCGGCGTCACCCGCCAGGTCGCCGCGCTGGAAAAGCGCCTGTCCACCCGCCTGCTCCACCGCACCACGCGCCGGGTCAGCCCGACCAGTGCCGGCGCGGCCTACTACGCCCAGTGCGTGCGCCTGCTGGCCGAGTTCGACGCGCTGGAGGCCAGCATCGGCGCGCAGGCGCTGGAGCCCTCCGGCACGCTGCGCATCAACGCACCGGTCAGCTGGGGCATCGCCCGCCTCGGCCCGCTGCTGGCCAGCTACCGCGAACGCTTCCCGCAGGTGGAACTGGACCTGGCCCTGTCCGACCGGCTGGTGGACATGGTCGAGGAAGGCTACGACGTCGCCATTCGCATCACGCGCGAGCCGGGGCCGACGTTGATCGCGCGACGTCTGGGCGAATCGCGGGTGAGCCTGTGCGCCGCGCCGGCCTACCTGGCCGCACGCGGTACGCCACAGACGCCGCAGGAGCTGCAGGCACACGCCTGCCTGAGCTACAGCTACTGGGCCGCCGGCGACCATTGGCCGCTGCAGGGGCCGGGCGGCGAAGTGAAGGTGGCGGTGAGCAGCCTGCTGCACGCCAACAACGGCGACGTGCTGCGCGAAGCAGCAATCGCCGGCATGGGCGTGATCCTGCAGCCCGATTTCCTGCTGGAAGCCGCGCTGGCCGATGGCCGCCTGGTGCGCATCCTGCCCGAGTGGGAGGCCTCGCCGATCGGCATCTTCGCGGTCTATACCAGCCGCAGCCATCTGGCACCGAAGGTGCGCAGTTTCATCGACCACCTGGTGGAGGCCGGGGTGTAGCCGAGTCTGGCGCTTGCCGGTAGTGCCGGCCGCTGGCCGGCAATCAGACACATCCCGGTCCTGGGCGAATGCCGGCCAGCGGCCGGCACTACCACTTAGGCGGCAACCTCATCCAGCGCGTCGATGATCTGTTCCAGCGGCGCCGGCCGGCCCAGCAGGTAGCCCTGCACCTGGTCGCAGCCATGCGCAGCCAGCCAGTCCAGCTGCCCCGGCGTCTCCACACCTTCGGCAATGATGGTCAGGCCCATGCTATGGCCCAGTGACAGCAGCGCACGGCAGATCGAGGCATTGCGCGGATTGGTTTCCACGTCGGCGACGAAGCTGCGGTCGATCTTCAGGATGTCCAATGGCAGGTGCTGCAGGTAGGACATGCTGGAATAGCCGGTACCGAAGTCATCCAGCGACACGCTGATGCCCTGCTCGTGCAGGCGTTGCATGGTCTGCATCGCCTGCGCCGGCTTGCGCATCAGGCTGCTCTCGGTCAGCTCCACGTGCAGCGCGCCGCGGGCCAGGCCGAACTCCTGCTGCGCGCGGGTGAACTCGGCCACCAGGTCGCTGTTGAAGAACTGCACCGCCGATACATTGACCGCGATCGGCAGCTCGCCCCAACCGGCCTCGACCAGCCGGCGCTGCGCCTTCGCCGCCGCACGGATCACCCAGCGGCCCAGCGCCAGGATCAGCCCGGTGTCCTCACACAGCTGGATGAACTCGTTGGGCGGGATGAAGCTGCCATCGGCCTGCGGCCAGCGCAGCAGGGCCTCCAGCGCGGCCGGACTGCCATCGCTGGCGTGCCGGATCGGCTGGAAATACAGCTGGAACTCGTTGTCGATGGCGGCGTGGATGCGTCCGGCCAGGCGCAGGCGATCGGCCAACCGCGTGGTCACCGCCGCGTCGAACCAGACCACCACATTGCCTTCGGCGCGCGCGGCATGCGCGGCCTGTGCGGCCATGCCGATCACCTGCTCGGCGCTGTGGCCGTCGCCGGCAATGTGCACGGCCACGCCGATGCGCGGCTCGAACTGGTGCAGCGAATCCTTGCCGCGCATCGGCGCCGACACGATCTGCAGCAGGTCGTCCAGCACGCGCTGGGTATCGTGCTCGGCACCGATGGCGAACACGAAGTCCTCCGCCGGCTGGAATGCCAGCGTGCCGCAGCGCGCGCCCAGGCCACCGAGGCGGGTCGCCATCGACTGCAGCACCGCATCGCCGATCTCGCGGCCCAGCGTATCGGCCACCAGCTGCAGGCCGCGCAGCTGCACGAACGCGATGGTGTAGCCCTCCTGCTGCTCGTCCAACTGCTCGGTCAGCGCGCGCACATTGAGCAGGCCGGTGGCCGGGTTGTGCCGCGCCTGGTAGGCTAGGTCGCGCTCGTAGGCCAGCCGTTCGCTCACATCCTCGGCCAGCACCAGGCAGGCGGGCTGGCCATCGAAATCGAGCTTGGACAGGTGTGCGCGCACTTCGAACACACTGCCGTCCTTGCGCCGGTGCAGGCGCACGGTGGCATCCTGCAGCTCGCCGACACGGGCCTTGGCGATCGCACCCTTCACCTCGTCCCAGCCTTCGCGCGGGCGGATGTCGAGGATGCTCATCGCCAGGAATTCCTCGCGGCTGTAGCCGTACTGGCGCACGGCGGCATCGTTGACCTCGATGAAGCGCAGCGTATCCGGATCGAACACCCAGAACGGTGCTGGATTGCGGTCGAACAACAGGCGGAAGCGGCGTTCCACTTCGCTCATCTGCTCGCGGGCCTGGTAGCGTTCGCTCAGGTCGGTCAGCGCACCGATCATGCGGCGCTCGCTGTCGGCCACCTCCACCCGCTGCCCGCGTGCACCCACCCAGCGCACTGCGCCTCCGGGCAGTACCAGGCGGAACACTTGGTCGAGCACCGCGCCACCGGCGAAGGCCTGGTCGAAGGCCTGCTGCAGGCGCGCTGCATCATCACGATGCACGCGCGCGAAGAAATCGGCCACCGGCAGCGCATCGGTCTGCACGCCGAAGATCTCACGCGCCAGCGGTGACCAGCGCAACAGTGCGGCATCCTCGTCCACGTACCAGGTGCAGACGCGCCCGACCTGGTGGGCCAGGCGCAGCTCGGCATGCCCGGTCTTCAGCTCCTCCGCCATCGACTGCTGGCGGCGGGTGCTGCGGCGCACCGCGTACAGCAGGACCAGCAGCACCCCGACGTAGGCCAGCACGATCGCCACTGACGCCTGCAGGTAGGGCCACCATGGCGCCAGCACGTCCTCATCGGCCAACCCGACCTGCACCGCCAGCGGGCTGCGCTCCAGCGTGCTGATGGTGATGATGCGCTGCACACCATCGACCGCGCCCGGCAGGCTGCCCAGCTCGACCACGGCCTGCTTGCCGAGCAGGTCGCGATGCGGGAGATCGTAGCGACGGCCGACCGTACCGTGCGGGTCCGGTACGCGGGCCAGCATGTAGCCTTCCGCATCGCTGATCGACACCAGCCCGTTCGGGCCAACATCGAGGCCGCCGATGATGCGCTGCAGTTCGCCGCAGCGCAGCCGCGCCAGCAACCAGCGGTCACCGGCCATCGGCAGCGCCAGCGGCACCACCCAGCCACCGTCGCTGGCGCGCAGCGGCGGGCCGATGTACAGCGAACTGCCCAGGCCGCGGCGCTGCGGGTCGGTCCACAGCGGCAGGTTCAGGTCACCTTTGCCGGCCGTCAGGGCGCGGCCATAGCTGTCCAGCACCACGATGCTGTGCAGCTCGGCATGCCGGCGCAGCACGCCGCCGATGGAGGCATCAAGCAGCGCCGGCGCCTGCGCGGGCACGCTGCGGAACACTTCAACGGCATCGGCGGCGATGCCGGACATCGCCCGCTCCAGGTTGCGCAGCTCCAGCGCCAGCAGGCGCTCGCTGCCCACCGCCAGTGCACGGCTCTGGCGCTGTGCGGCCTCCAGCCGGCGGTGATGGTCGTTGGCCAGCATGGTGGTCAACCCGGCCACCAGCAGAATGCCCAGCAACACCCCGCCCCAGGTAATGGCGCGCAGCGGCCGGGCCAACGCCCGTTTCAGCGCGGGCATCGGTTGGTCTTCCTTGTGCAGTCGGCTGGCTTCATGCGCGAACGAATCCTCCACATCCCCGACCTCAACGGCCGGCGGACGCCATTCTTGACGCCTGACCCGCCCCCGCATGGCCACCTCCCCGTGTCCGCGCAGGGCTCCTGAGGCCAGCATGCACCACACCGGTGACGGCGTGAAGATCGCTTCCGCGCGTTCAGCCAGATCCCGCACAGGGCGGGCGGCACTACGGGAGGGCCAGCCGGGGCGGAGCGGATTAGACTTGGGGTTTTCCGCTGCAAGAGAAGTCCATGTCCAAGCTGCGCCGTCCCACCCTGGCACTGGCCATCGCTGCCAGCCTGTCCCTGGCCGCCTGCGACCGCCCGGCCGATCCGGCTGCCGGCACCGCCGCGCCTGCCGATGCCGCACCTGCGGCCGCCAAGCCGATGCTGGGCAGCTTCGGCTTCGATGCCAGCGGCATGGACCGCAGCATCAACGCCGGCGATGATTTCTTCGGCTTCGCCAACGGCACCTGGGTGAAGAACACCGAGATCCCGGCCGACCGCTCGCGCTTCGGCAGCTTCAACGTCATCGCCGAGAAGACCCTGGCCGACACCCGCGCCATTCTCGAAGGCGCCGCCGGCAACACCCAGGCCAGCGGTGACGACAAGCTGATCGGCGACTACTACGCCGCCTACATGGACGAAGCCGGCATCGAGCAGCACGGCATCGCGCCGGTGCAGCCGCAGCTGAAGGCCATCGATGCGATCGCCGACAAGGCCGGGCTGGCCCGTGCCCTCGGCGGCGACGTGCGTGCCGATGTCGACCTGCTCAATGCGACCAACTTCTACACCGACCGCCTGTTCGGCCTGTGGGTGTCGGTGGACCTGCTGCAGCCGGACCGCAACGCGCCCTACCTGGTGCAGGGCGGCCTGGGCATGCCCGACCGTGACTTCTACCTGGGCGGCGGCCGCATGGCCGAGCTGCGCAAGCAGTACCAGGCCTACATCGCACAGATGCTGCAGCTGGCCGGTGTCGCCGATCCGGCGGGTAAGGCGCAGCGCATCCTCGCGCTGGAGACGAAGATCGCGCAGGCGCACGCCACCCAGGAAGAAACCAATGATGTGACCAAGGGTGCCAATCCCTGGACCCAGGCCGACTTCAATGCCAAGGCGCCGGGCATGGACTGGAACGCCTTCCTCGACGCGGCCGCGCTGGGCAAGCAGCAGGACTTCATCGTCTGGCAGCCCAAGGCCGTGGCCGGCCTGTCCAAGCTGGTCGCCACCGAGCCGCTGGATGTCTGGAAGGATTACCTGGCCTTCCACGCGCTGGACCGCGCCGCTGCCTACCTGCCGAAGAAATTCGCCGATGCCCGCTTCGCCTTCCACGGCACCACGCTGAGCGGCACGCCGCAGCAGAGCGACCGCTGGAAGCGTGCAGTGGACGACGCCAACCATGCCATCGGCGAAGCGATCGGCAAGCGTTACGTCGAGAAGCACTTCGACGCCAAGACCAAGGAACGCGCGGACGAGATGGCGAAGAACATCATCGCCGCCTTCGCCAAGCGCATCGACGCGCTCGCGTGGATGTCGCCGCAGACCAAGGCCAGCGCCAAGGCCAAGGTGGCCGGCCTGACCGTGGGCATGGGTTACCCGGAAAAGTGGCGTGATTACACCGGCCTGGAGATCCGCCGTGATGACGCGCTGGGCAATGCGCAGCGCGCCGAACTGTTCGAGTACCAGCGCAACATCGCCAAGCTGGGCAAGGCGGTCGACCACAGGGAGTGGGCGATGCTGCCGCAGACCATCAACGCGATGAACGTGCCGCTGGAGAACCGCCTGGTGTTCCCGGCCGCGATCCTGCAGCCGCCGTTCTTCGACGGTGCTGCCGACGATGCGGTGAACTACGGCGCCATCGGCGCAGTGATCGGCCACGAGATCAGCCACGGCTTCGACAACGCCGGTGCGCTGTTCGACGAGACCGGCAAGCTGCACAACTGGTGGACCGCTGAAGACCTGAAGCAGTTCAACGCCGCTGGTGATGCGCTGGCCGCACAGTTCAGCAGCTACGAGCCGTTCCCGGGCGTGCATGTGAACGGCAAGCTGACCCTGGGCGAGAACATCGCCGACGTGGCTGGCCTGGGTACCGCCTACGATGCCTACCAGCTGTCGCTGCAGGGCAAGCCGGGCCAGACCCTGGAAGGCTTCACCCCCGACCAGCGTTTCTTCCTCGGCTTCGCCCAGGCCTGGCGCAGCAAGAGCCGCGAGCAGGCGCTGCGCAACTCGCTGCTGACCGATGTGCATGCACCGGGCCAGTTCCGCGCACTCACCGTGCGCAACATCGACGCCTGGTACCCGGCGTTCGAAGTGAAGGAAGGCCAGAAGCTGTACCTGGCCCCGGACAAGCGGGTCAAGGTGTGGTGATGTAACCGGAACGGGCGCCGCAAGGCGCCCGTTTCATTTCCCAGTAGCTGCCAACCCGGGTTGGCACATGCCCCGCTCTGGTAGCTGCCAACCTTGGTTGGCACATGCCTCGCTCTGGTGGGTGCCAACCTTGGTTGGCACGGGCGTGGGAATCCACGCATGGCGTGGATCTACCTGCGGGTGGTGGCAACCATCAGCAGAGCGCTCGCAGCCAACACCGCAGCAGCCCAAAGCGTGGCGTATGGCCCGACACCATCCAGCAGCCGTCCCCCGCCCCACGCGCCAAGTGCGATACCGATGTTGAACACGCCTACATACAGGGCGGTGGCGATCTCCACGGCCTGCGGCACCGCTTTCATCATCCAGCTCATCAGGCCCACCGATACGCCGCCATAGGCCAGGCCCCATAGCAGCAGCACCGCAATGCCACCGCTCGGCGTGCCCCCCAGCCACAGCAACAGCAGCGGCGTCAGCAGCAGGCCCGATGCGATCGCCAGCAACGTACCGCGCGGATGGCGCGCTGCCAGCGGCCCGGCAATGAAGTTGCCGGCGATGCCGGCCAGGCCGTAGGCAAACAGCAGTGCACCGATCCACGACGCCTCCACGCCCGAGACGGACGTCAGCAGCGGCCGCACGTAGGTGAAGGCGATGAAGTGCCCGGACACCAGCAGCACGGTCAGCCACAGCCCACGCCGCAAGTCGCGCTGGCCAAGCTGCTGCACGAACTGCCGCGGCCGCACCGATGTACTTACAGGTAACGCGGGAACCACCCGCAGATGCAGCAGCATTACCGCCGCACTGAACAACGCCATCGCTGCAAAGGCGCTGCGCCAACCCAATGCATCCCCGATCAGCGCGCCCAACGGAACACCCAGCACCGACGCTGCGGCCACGCCGCCGAAGATGATCGAGGTAGCCAGGCCGATGCGGTCAGCCGGCACCAGGCGCGCGGCCAGACCGCCGGCGATGGCCCAGATGCCGCCCATGCAGAACCCCACCAGCACCCGTGCGGCCAACAGCCAGCCGATGCCCGGTGCCAGCGCCGACGCGAGGTTGGCGACCAGCAGGAGCGCAAGCAGCGCGCACAGGATGCGACGGCGATCGATGCCACCGGCTGCGATCACCACCAGCGGTGCGAACACTGCCGCCAGCAGGGCCGGCAGCGAGATCATCAGGCCGGCGGTGCCGGTGGACGCGCCGAGATCTTCGGCGATCGGGGTCAGCAGGCCGACCGGCAGCATTTCGGTGGTGACCACCGAGAACGTGGCGAGGCCGACGGCGGAAACCGACCACCACGGATGACGAGGCACAGTCGCGGCGTGCGCAGGCGATGAAGCGCTCACGGGACGATTCCTTCAGGGGATGTGGTCGAGGCAGACGGGCGCAGTGCACGGTGTGCGAGCACGGCGAACAGCAGCACGCCACCGCCTGCCACCAGCGCAACAACAAAGCCGCTGCGCACGCCCCCCGCATCGACACTCCGCCCGGACAGCGCCGCGCCCAGCGCCACGCCGATGTTCAATCCGGCCAGCAACCAGGTCATGCCTTCGGTCAGGCGCGATTCGGGCACGTACTGTTCGACCAGCGACATCGCCACGATCATCGTCGGCGCGAAAAACACCCCGGCCAGCAACACGGCAACGGCCAGGGCAGGCAGGCTGCCGACCCACAGCAGCGGTAGCGTGGCCAATGCAGTGGCCGCTGCTCCGGTCAGCAACAGGCGCGGCAACGGGATCTGCAGCTTCAGCGCACCAAACAGCAGGCCCGCCGCGCAGCTGCCCAGCGCATAGGCCGACAGCACCCAACTGGCAGCCAGTGGCTGCCCGCGCTGTTCGGCGAAGGCCACGCTGGTGATGTCGACGGTACCGACAATCACACCCATCGCCAGCATCAGCAACGCCAGCATGCGGATCTCCGCTTGCCGCAGCAGCGAGCGCGAGGGTGTTGCGCCTTCGCAGTGCTGCAGCGGTGGTTCGGTACCGCGTTGCAGAACCAGTGCGGTCACCCCGAGCACCAGCAGCAGGGCGGCGGCCAGCACGCCGGCCTGCGGCCATACCGCCACCGACAACCCGACGGACAACGGTGGCCCGGCGATGAAGGTCACCTCGTCGAACACGGTCTCCAGCGAATACGCAGTCTGCAGCTGCGGGCATCCGCGATGGATCGCGGTCCAGCGCGCGCGCACCATCGCCGACATGCTGGGCATGCAACCGGCCAGCATCGCTGCAATGAACAGCGTCCAGTCCGGCGCGGCCAGCAGCGTGCACGCAAGCAGCAACAGCAACCCGGCCGCACTGGCCGCGGTGGCCCACGGCAGCACCCTGCCCTGCCCGCGCCGGTCGACCCAGCGCGATACCTGCGGCGACAGCAACGCGTAGGTCAGCACGAAGGTGGCCGACACCGCACCGGCCAGTGCATAGCTGCCGCGCAGCTGGGACAGCAGGGTGATGATGCCGATACCGGTCATCGGTAGAGGAAGGCGTGCCAGCAGCCCGGCCAGGGCGAGGCCGGCGGTGCCGGGGGCCGCGAACAGGTCGCGATAGGGGGTGGCCATCAGGTTCTCCAGGGCAGCGACTTGCCTGGCGCACCGGGCGCCACGACAATACATACAGAGCGTATGAATAAGAGGCTACATTCATACGAACCGTATGTAAATAATCATGCACTGTGTATGTAAGGAGCTCCGGATGGTTCGTCGCACCCGCGCCGAGATGGAAGAAACCCGCGCCACCCTGCTGGCCACCGCCCGCCGGGTGTTCAGCGCGCATGGCTATGCCGCCACCTCGATGGACGACCTGACAGCCCAGGCCGGGCTGACCCGCGGCGCGCTGTACCACCACTTCGGCGACAAGAAGGGTCTGCTGGCGGCTGTCGTCGCCCAGCTCGATGCCGAGACCGACCTGCGTCTGCAGGCGATCAGCGATGGCGCGGATGATGCCTGGGACGGCTTCGTGCAGCGTTGCCGCGCCTATCTGGAGATGGCACTGGAGCCGGAGATCCAGCGCATCGTGCTGCGCGATGCGCGCGCGGTACTGGGTGGCGCCTCACCGGAATCGCAGCGCCACTGCGTGCACTCGATGCAGCACCTGATCGAACATCTGGTGGCGCAGGGCGTGGTGGCAGCGGTGGATGCGCAGGCACTGGCGTCGCTGATCTACGGCAGCCTGGCCGAAGCCGCGTTCTGGATCGCCGAGGGCGAGGATGGCGACGCGCGCCTGCAGCAGGCGACGGCGGCGCTGGAGATGCTGTTGCGTGGGTTGAAGTCGGCCGGGTAACGCCCATCCACGCATGGCGTGGATCTACTGCGGAATCCGCTCTGGTAGAGGCCAACCTTGGTTGGCGCTTCTGCGGCACCGCGCGAAATGCGTGCCAACCAAGGTGGGCAGCTACCGGAGCATTTCGGGCCACCCGCGCAACACCGCCACCGGCACGCCCATGCGCGTGCAGGCGCGGCTGGCCAGGCCATCGGGCAGCGCGCGGCGGAACAGCGGCGCCATGCCCTGCATCAGCTTCGCCGACGCTGCAGCTTGTGCGCGCTGGCGCGCATTGCGTTCCAGCATGCCCTCGGCCCAGTCCGGCAGCAGCGCCGCACCGGCGCCGAGGAACACTTCGCGCGACAGGCCCGGCACCGGTACCGGCAGGCGCACGCCGGACAACACCTCCAGCACTTCGCGCGAGCGTTCGTCGACGCGCAGTTCCGGCTGCCGCGCGCAGAAGTACGCGGCCACTTCCGCTTCACTGCGCGGCACATCCACCGCACCCAGTGCCTCGGCCACGCAGCGGTACTCGTCGTAGTAGCGATCGGCGATGTGCGCCGGCACCTCGCGCCCGTAGCGGCGGAAGCCTTGCAGGAAGCCAAACGCCTCGGTCACGTGCACCCAGGTCAGCAGCTGCGGATCGTCCGCCGCATAGGGCTCCCCCTGCGCGGTCTGGCCGCGGATCTGCGCATGGATGCGGCGTACCTTGGCCACCAGCGCCTCCACCTCGCCGCTGGGCGCATAGCTGGTGCCGGCAACGAAGGCGGTGGTGCGGCGCAGGCGGCCCACCAGGTCCTGCCGGAAGTTGGAATGGTCGTAGACCCCGGCCAGTGCGCGCGGGTGCAGGGTCTGCAGCATCAGTGCGCACAGGCCACCGGCCAGCATCGACGGGAATTCCGCATGCAGCCGCCAGGTGACGCTGTCCGGGCCGAACCAGCCCGGGTCTCCCAGCGGGTGGTCGTAATCGATGCCGCTCTGGCCACGCGGGAAGGCCTCCAGTACCCAGCGCCGGATAGGCGCGGTGACGGGGCGGGAAAGTCGCTGCAGCAGAGCCGGCATCACAGGTCCAGGAAAGGCGGAAGAGCGGCCGCAGGTTGCGCGGTCGGCCCCGATTCTGGGCGATCACGACGCCGACGGCGAGTCTCCGCGCTCAGCCACGGTTTCATGTGCAGCCGCAGCACGTTTCACCCTGCGACATCCTGTCGCAGGCTGCGACCATGATGTTGCGATGCAACAACATTCACCCATTCAGACAAAACCCTTACGCCGCTAGGCATTGCGCCCATTGCACGGCTCGCTGGAAGTGCTAGAACTGAACCCGCCACACCGTCCAACGCTGATCGACGCACGTTCCACAAGGAGCCAGCCATGATTGCTTTGTTCAAGGGTTTGGGACTACTGCTTCGCGACAACGAGCTCTACAGCAGCCCGTTCGAAAAACAGGTCGCGCACTGGCGCAGCCTCAGCGAGCAGCAGATCCGCGATGAAGTGGCTGTGCTGGCCCAGGCCAAGTGCCAATGGCTGATCGCCTCGATCGTCGGCTGGCAGGCGGCCTCGCTGCTGATCCTCGGGCTGATCACCAACTACCTGTGGCGCGACGATTACCACATCACCTTCACCCGCGTGGT
Source organism: Stenotrophomonas maltophilia group sp. Smal13 (assembly GCF_030236855.1). Classification (NCBI taxonomy): domain Bacteria; kingdom Pseudomonadati; phylum Pseudomonadota; class Gammaproteobacteria; order Lysobacterales; family Lysobacteraceae; genus Stenotrophomonas; species Stenotrophomonas maltophilia group sp. Smal13. Next base: position 4,834 of record NZ_JASJSQ010000094.1, on the reverse strand, counting down.
CGTGGTGTTCGGCTCATGGATCTCGATCCTGTTCGTGATCTGGTTCATGGCCAACATGTTCGACCGCACCGCCGGTTTCGAGCGTTGGATGAAGGCCTTCAACAGCCGCGCCCGCATCAGCTCCAAGGCCGACAGCGTCGAGAACGTGGCCGAGGCACTGGACCTGGCCGAGCACTACCCGGAAGTGCTGGACTACAAGCAGGCCGTCACCGCCAAGCGCGAGCTGCGCCATGAGGACATCCGCATCATGACCGAGATCGGGCGCATGAAGCAGCACTCAGAACTGGTCGGCCGCCTGAACCATGTGGGTGAGAACGAGCACCACCACGACCTGACACTGCAACCTGCCTACTGATCCTTCAGGGAAGCGGGGGGGCCCACAATGCCACCGTGATCACTCACGGTGGCATTGTTCTATCGGGTCCTGGCTGACGCATTGGTGGAAGCCCCTGGGCAGGTCACGCATCGCCTCGGTCTTTCCCACCGCCACCGCGAACCGACGCAACGGCGGCGTGGCACACGCGGCCCCGCTGCTGCATGCAGGGTCCAGCACCACGTAGTGGCAATGGCCACTGCTGCTGGCGATGCACTGGAACCGCGCCTCGCCATCGACCACGGTGCGTTTGCTGTACAGCGTATCCACGCCGTTGGCATTGGTACGGGTGATCGAGGTTTCGCTGGACTTCTCGCAGCCGGCCAATGACAGCGCAGCAACGCAGGCAAACAGGAACAGGCGCATGGTGCCTCCAGGGTGCGGCTACATGCCGCGGAACAGGCTCATGAAGGGTTGGCTGACCACCAGCGTCTCCGTACGCCCACGCAGGCGCAGCACCCCGCGCCCGGTATCGTCGCGGCTGACCGCTGCCACCGCCTTCATGTTGACGATGGTCGAGCGATGGATCTGGCGGAAGTGCTGCGGATCGAGCACTTCCAGCAGCTCGCGCAACGGTGTGCGCAGCAGGCTCTCACCGGCCGCGGTCATCACGGTGGTGTACTTGTTGTCAGCACGGAAGTAGGCCACGTCTTCCAGCATGATCAGCTGCGTCTCGCGGCCGTTGCTGGCGGTGATCCAGGCCAAGGGCGGGCGCTCTGCCGCCCTCTGCGACGGCCCCAGGCGCTGAAGCAGGCGTTCGAGTACGGCATCGTCCTGGCGCGTTGATGGCAGCCGCGACAGGATGCGTTCGCGCGTGGCCAGCAGGCGCTCATCGCTGACCGGCTTCAGCAGGTAGTCCATCGCACCCTGCTCGAACGCGTCGATGGCGTACTGGTCGTAGGCGGTAACGAACACCACCTGGGTGCGCGGGCTCAGTTCGGACAGCGAACGGGCCACTTCAATGCCACTGATGCCGGGCATGCGGATATCGAGGAAGGCGATGTCCGGCTGTTTCTCGGCCAGCTGTTCCAGCGCACTGGCGCCATCCTCGCACTCGGCCACCAGCTTCAGGTCCGGCCACAACCGGCCCAGCTGCTCGACCAGCGACTGCCGCAGCAGTTCCTCGTCTTCGGCAATGAGCGCCTCAAGCGGCATGGCTGCGCTCCTTGCTCGACTGCGGCAGGGTCATGGTCGCGGCCACGCCGCTGGGGAAGTTGGCGACGATCGCCACGCCGGCCTGTTCGCCGCAGGTCAGGCGCAGGCGCTCGCGCAGGTTCTTCAGGCCGATGCCGGTACCGCTGGTGCCCTGGCCGAAGCCGAGGCCATCGTCGGCCACCGTCACCGTTACATGGTCATCGAAGCCACGCGCCAGGATCCAGATCGTGCCACCGCCGGGCTTCGGTTCCAGGCCATGCTTGATCGCGTTCTCCACCAGCGTCTGCAACGCCATCGCCGGCAGCTGCACGCCGTGCAGTTCGTTCGGTACCTGCACCTCCACCCCCAGCCGTGCGCCCATGCGGATACGCAGGATCTCCAGGTAGGCACGGGTGCGCTCCAGCTCCACGCCCAGCGTGGACAGCGATTCGTCCACCTGTGGCAACGAGCTGCGCAGGTACTGGATCAGGTGGCCCAGCATCTGGTCGGCACGTGCCGGGTCGGTGCGGGTCAGCACCTGCGCGTTGGCCAGCGTGTTGTAGAGGAAGTGCGGTTCCACCTGCGCATGCAGCAGGTTCAACCGGGCCACCGACAGCTCCTTTTCCACCTGGGTCTGCTCAGCCGCGGCCTGCTCGTCGCGACGCTGGTCGGCAACACGGCGGCTGATCGCGCGGGTGACCGCTTCGGCGTTCTCGAAGTTGCTGCCCTCATCCAGTGCCAGCAGGTCGGCCCACCAGCCGGCATCCGGCTCAAACAACAGGGTGACGGTACTGGTGCCCTGCCCCGGCGTGACCGTCGCCAGCACGCTGTTGCGCTTGATCGCCAGCCGTGCCGGCAGATTCCAGCGCGATGGCTGGCGGCCGTTCCAGGCATCCACGCGGCGCACGTAGGCCCGCACCTGCAGGCTACCGGCCGAACTTTCCACGTCTTCAACGCGCGGCAGTTCAGCGATGGCCGCTTCCACCACCGAGAATGCCTGGCCGGCATCCATCGGCAGTTCCACCTGGCGGCGCTGGCGGCCGGAGAGCGTGGTCGAATCCAGCCGGCCGGCGACCAGCCAGACGCGGCGTACATGGGTAATCGCGCTGCCCAGCGCGGAAATCATCAGGAACATCACCAGCAGCCCGAACACCCAGCCAGGGCCGTCGTTCATGCCGCTGAAAATGCCGCTCCAGACCATGCCGGCGACGAACAGCGCCGCAGCCCAGGCCAGCAGGTGACGAAGCAGGAGAGAGAGGCTGGCGAACACGGCGGCGCCTTGGAGGAAGGGGGTGAGCCGAGCATAGGGCGGCCCGCCGGGCAAACAAGCGGGTTGCGACGAAGGGCCGGAAAGCGGGGATGGAAGCCATTCTGGTAGAGCCGGCCGCTGGCCGGCTCCCCATGACCTCCACAAGCATCACAAGGTTGCCGGCCAGCGGCCGGCACTACCCGGGAGGCGCCGGGCGAACCCGGCGCATTCCCTTACTTGCGCTGGTCGGCGCTGGCGTCACGCACGGCGCGGAACGATTCGTCCTTGCTCCAGTTCGGCCAGCTGCGCGAGTTGGCCAGCTGGTTGCCCAGCGTGTACAGCACTTCCAGGTCGCGGGCGGCACCGGCGAACACCCAGTCCGGCTGCCACTCGTCGCCCTGCTGGTGGTAGCGCTTGGCGGTGTAGTCCTCAGAGGCCTTCTTGCCTGCGGCCACGCCACCGTCCACCCAGTCCTGGCCGGCCGACCAGGACAGCGCCGGCACGCCACGCTTGGCGAACGGGAAGTGATCGGAGCGGAAGAACAGGCCCGCTTCCGGCTTCGGGTCCGGCGTGTAGCGGATATCCCAGCCCTTGGCCACGTCCTTCAGCTGGTCCAGCAGCTCGAAGCGCGCGGCACCGTAGATGCCGAAATCACGCGACGGCCCGAACGGCGCCATGCCATCCATGTTGATCACCGCCACGGTCTTTTCCAGCGGATACAGCGGATGGGTGGCGTAGTACTCCGAACCCAGCAGGCCCTTTTCCTCGGCGGTGACCGCCAGGAACAGCAGCGAACGCTGCGGGCGCTTGGCCTTGGCGAAGCCACGGGCCAGTTCGATCAGCGATGCGGTGCCACTGGCGTTGTCCAGAGCGCCATTGAAGATCCGGTCGCCACGTGCGTCGGGCTCGCCCACGCCGATGTGGTCCCAGTGCGCGCTGTAGACGATGGTCTCGTCCGGGTGGCTGCTGCCCTCCAGGCGTGCGGCCACGTTGTGCGAGGTGATCACTTCGGTCTTCACCGCGTACTTCGCGTCCAGGCTGGCGCCGGTCAGCGGCACCGGGGTGAAGTCGCGCTGCTGCGCCTTCTTCTTCAGCGCCTCGAAGTCCTGCCCGGCCGAGCGGAACAGCTCCACGGCCAGGTCGCGCTGGATCCAGCCTTCCAGCAGCGGGTGGCTGTCGGCCGGGTTGTCGCGCACCACATCGAACATGGTGTTGGTGTTGGAACCGGCAACGGTGGCCCAGCCGTACGACGCCGGTGCGGTCTCGTGCACGATCAGCACGCCCAGCGCGCCCTGGCGGGCGCCTTCTTCGTACTTGTAGGTCCAACGGCCGTAGTAGGTCATGCCCTTGCCGTCGAAATCACCCTGGCCGCTCTCGAAGTCCGGGTCGTTGATCAGCACCACGGCGATCTTGCCCTTCAGGTCCACGCCCTTGAAGTCATCCCAGTTGCGCTCCGGGGCCTTCACGCCGTAGCCGAGGAACACCAGCGGGGCCTTGCTGATGTCGACGTTGCTGGCGCCGTTCATGGCAGCGCGCACGGCGATCTGCTTGCCCTGTTCCAGCGCAACGGTCTTGCCGCCCTGGTGCAGCGCCAGCTGCGGTGCGCCGACGATGTCGCCCTTGCGCAGCGGCACGGCCTGGGTCCACAGGCGCTTGCCATCCTTGAGGTCACCGCCCGGCTGCAGGCCGGCGTCGGCGAACTGCTTGCTGAGGAAGGCGATGGTCTTCTCTTCGCCGGCGGTGGCCGGGGAGCGGCCTTCGTAGGCGTCGGAGGCCAGTTCCTTGACGTCGGCGGAGATCCGCGCGCCATCGAATTTCGGGGTGGCCGCCATCAGTGCGCTCGACACCGACAGGGCCAGCACGCCCAGTACCACTCGTTTCATTGCTCTCTCCAGCAGGGAAATCCTTCTGGAGTGTAAGGGGTTCGGCAGGGCTGCGCCCTGCACCTGCCGAAGCCAGGGCAACAGCAACAGCAACAGCCGAAGCAACAGCGGGAGCTGGCTTCCTCAGGGTAGGCGGGGTAGGTCCGGTTGCGGGGGACGCTGCAAGTACGTCCATGTAAGCTCGGTCGCCGCATC
>NZ_JASJSQ010000093.1:0-19545 GCF_030236855.1 Stenotrophomonas maltophilia group sp. Smal13 | reverse complement strand
CAGTAGATCCACGCCATGCGTGGATGAATCTCCATCGGAATCGAATATTTCGAATGGGAATCGAAAAGCATCCACGCATGGCGTGGATCTACTGTGTCGACCAAGGTCGACACCTACCAACAGCCGCAGGGATCTGTCAGAGGTGGGGCGGTGTGGGTGGGCAGGACCGTTGGCGCCATGGATGGCGCCATCGAGCCCCCATGGACGGGTCTACGGCGTGTCCTGCCCACCCACACCGCCCCGCCATCCCGCGGATAGCCGCTGTTGCTGTTGCCGTTGCGTTGAGCAGGTGCAGGGCCGCAGGCCCTGCCGACCCACCCTAATCTTCGACCGGGAACTCCTCGATCGGCTTCAGTACATCGTAGTGCTCGCGATGCAGCTTGCCCTTCAGCTTCGGCAGCTCCGGCAACGGTGCATCCACCCGCGTGTCCGGCAACCGGTCCAGCAGGTTGCGCACCAGCGTCAGCCGACCCAACCGCTGGTCGTTGAAATCCACCAGCGTCCACGGTGCCGCCTCGCGATGCGTCGCGCGCAGCATCGCCTCGCGGGCCTCGGTGTAGGCGCTGTACTTGCTGCGGGATTTCAGGTCCACCGGGGAGAGCTTCCAGCCCTTCAGCGGATCGAGGTGGCGCTCGGCGAAGCGTTTTTCCTGCTGTTCCTGATCCACGCACAGCCAGTACTTGAACAGCAGGATGCCGTCGTCCACCAGCAGTTGCTCGAATACCGGCGCCTGATGCAGGAACTGCTGGTACTCGGTTTCGCTGCAGTAGCCCATCACCCGCTCCACGCCGGCACGGTTGTACCAGCTGCGGTCCATCAGCACGATCTCGCCGGCGGCCGGAAGGTGCGAGGCGTAGCGCTGGAAATACCACTGCGTGGCTTCGCGGTCGGTGGGCTTGGGCAGTGCCACCACCCGGCATTGACGCGGGTTGAGGTGCTGGCTGATGGCCTGGATCGCGCCGCCTTTGCCTGCGGTATCTCGGCCTTCGAACAGCACCAGCAGGCGTTGCCCGCTGTGCCGCACCCAGCGCGCCATCGCGGTCAGTTCCAGCTGCAGCGGCAGCAGCAATTCGTCGTAGTCCTTGCGCTTGAGCTTGGCCATCATCACACCACGCGGGGAGGGAGCCCGAGCGTAGCGCAGGGATCGCTCAGGCGATGTCGAGGCCCTGCCAGCCATGCTCGCCGGCCAGTCGCTGCAGCAGCGCCGACAGGTCGCGGGCGAAGCTGGCCATGTCGAACAATCCACTGCGCTCGCGTGCCTGGGCCACTTCGGCGCGCAGCGTGGCCAGCGCCGACGGGTCATTGCCCAGCGTACTGGCGGTGGCGATGAATGCCGCATCGTCGGCGACATTCATCCGGGCCAGCCCCAGATGGTGATTGAGGCTGCCGGCCACGCGCGCGGCGAAGGTGTCGCCGGGGCAGGTCAGCACCGGGCAGCCGGCCCATAGTGCGTCGGACGCGGTGGTGTGCGCGTTGTACGGATGCGTGTCGAGGAACAGGTCGGCCAGCGGATAGCGAGCCAGGTACTGCGGATGTGGCAGCTTGGCCATGAACACCAGGCGTGCCGGATCCAGGCCAGCGGCCTGTGCGGCGCTGCGCAGGCGCGCGTCGGCATGGCCGGGACCGGACAGCAGCCACAGCACGCTGCCGGGCACCGCCTGCAGCACCGCGAAGGCGCGGCCCATGCTGCGTGGATTGAGCTTGTAGCTGTTGTTGAAGCAGCAGAACACCACGCCCTGTTCGGGCAGGCCGCACTCGGCCCGGGACGGTGCCGGTTCGAGCAAGCGGGTGTTGTCCGAGGGCTGGAACGCACGCGGCAGGCGCAGTACGCGCTCGCTGTAGTGGGGTTCCAGTGACGGCGGCAGAACGAAGCTGTCGCCGATCACCGCATCCATCCACGGCGCACCGGACGTGCCGGGATAGGCCAGCCAGTTCAACTGCAGCGGGGCAGGGCGCATCGCCAGCACTTCCGGCGTACCGCCGCCGCCCCAGCCGCGCAGGTCGAACAGCAGGTCGATGCTCTGTGCGCGGATGCGTGCAGCAGTGTCTGCATGGCGCAGCGCGGCCACATCATGCAGCTGCGTGGCCACCTGCAGGCGCTGGCGGATGCGGCTGCCGTCATCGTGGTTCAACGCGAACAGGTGCAGCTGCAACGCCGGGTCATGACGCAACTGCTCGAACAGGGCCACGGTCAACAATCCGGTGGGATGGGCGCCGAAACCATTGGAAAGGAAGCCGACCCGCAGCGGGCCCTGGGAACGCACCTTCACTGGCGGCAACGGCCGCACTGAAGCGGCAACGGCGGATGCACGGGCACGCGCGCAGGCCAACTGCTCGGCTGCGCTGGCATCTTCGCTGAGGAACGCGAACGGTTCGACCACGCCCTGCCCAGAGGCAAGTGCACCACGTACCTGTGCCGCCAGCGCGTCCACGTCCTGCCAGTCGCACAGGCGACGCTGCCAAGCCAGGCGCTGGGCGGCGATATAGGGTTCGCCCGGCATCAGTGCATGCGCACGGCGATAGGCTGCCGCCGCGCCTTCGGCATCATCGGCATCTTCCAGCGCATGGCCCAGCCACAGGGCAATGCCTGGGTGCTGCGGGGCCAACGCCGAGGCCTGGCCGAGCAGTTTCGCCGCATCGGCATGCGCGCCGGCCATCCAGGCCACGCGGCCCAGCCGCGCCAGCGCTTCAGGGTGGTTCGGGCGCAGCTGCAGTGCACGGCGCGCGGCCTGCTCGCCGGCGGCGATGTCGCCGGCTTCCAGTTCCAGGTCCGCCAGCATCACCCAGGCGACGAAGTCGCCCGGCTGGCGTGCAATCGCCTGTTGCAGGTGCTGCCGCTGCTGCCAGGCCGACATGCGACTCAGCCCGCCGACAACTGGGCCAGGGCGTCGACCTGGTGCTCGTGGCTGAGCCGCTGCAGCAGCGGGTCGAGGTCGCCGGCCAGCACGTTGGGCAGGTCGTACAGGGTCAGGCCTTCCACGCGGTGGTCGGTGATCCGGCCCTGCGGGAAGTTGTAGGTGCGGATGCGCTGGCTGCGGTCACCGCTGCCCACCTGCAGGCGCCGCGACTCGGCCTGCGCCGCGTCCTGGCGCTGGCGCTCGGCATCGAGCAGCTGTGCCTTCAGGCGCTTCATCGCCTTGTCGCGGTTGGCGTGCTGGCTGCGCTCGGTCTGGCATTCCACCACCACGCCGGTCGGCACGTGGGTGATGCGGATGGCCGATTCGGTCTTGTTGACGTGCTGGCCGCCGGCACCGGACGAACGGAACGTATCCACCTTCAGGTCGGCCGGGTTGATGACGATGTCATCGACCTCATCGGCCTCGGGAATGATCGCCACGGTGGCCGCCGAGGTATGGATGCGGCCCTGCGATTCGGTGGCCGGCACGCGCTGCACGCGGTGCGTGCCCGATTCGAACTTCAGGCGCGAGAACGCGCCACGCCCGACCACGCGCGCCACCACTTCCTTGTAGCCGCCATGCTCGCCCGGGCTGTCCGATTCGATCTCGACCTTCCAGCCCTGGCGCTCGGCGTAGCGGGCGTACATGCGGAACAGGTCGCCCGCAAAGATCGCGGCCTCGTCGCCGCCGGTACCGGCGCGCACTTCCAGGAACAGGTTGCCTTCGTCACGCGGGTCGCGCGGCACCAGCAGCAGCGCCAGCTCCTGCTCCAGTTCCTGCAGGCGCGCCTGTGCAGCAGCGATTTCCTCATCGGCCAGCTCGCGCAGGTCCGGGTCGGCGCGCATGCCTTCGGCGGCGGCCAGATCGGCCTTGGCACGGGCTTCATCGGCCAGGGCGATGGCGATCGGTTCAAGTTGGGCGAATTCGCGCGAAAGGTCGCGGAAACGAGTGTTGTCGGCGACCACATCGGGTTCGGCGAGCAGGCGTTCCAGTTCTTCGCGGCGCTCGGCCAGCGCTTCCAGCTTACGGCGCAGGGTCGGCGTCATCGGGTCTCACGGGTGGGTGGCGGTAACCCGGCGTGGCCGGGAACAGGCGCTCGGCGGCGCGGGTCAGGTCAGCATCGCCGCTCAGCGCGGCCGCGCGCAGCGCAGCAGTGGGCGGGTGCAGGAGTCGATTGGTCAGGCCGTGGGCCAGCAGTTCCAGCACTTCGTCGGCCGGCTTGCCGTTGGCCAGCTGCTGTCGCGCGCGCTCCAGCAGTTCGGTGCGGGTGGCTTCGCCGAACGCGCGCAGCTGTCGCAGCGGCGCCTGGTGGGCACTGGCCTGCTGGGTCTCGACGAAGCGCGACACCTGAAGGTCGATGATCGCTTCGGCCTCGGCGGCCGCTTCGCGGCGACCACGGCGGTTGTCTTCCACCGCGCGTTCGAGATCGTCCACGGTGTAGAGGAAGGCGTCGTTGAGCGTGCCGACCTCGGCCTCGATGTCGCGCGGTACGGCCAGGTCGAACAGCAGCATCGGCTTGTGCCGGCGCGCGCGCAGGGCCTTGGCCACCATTTCGCGATGGATCACCGGTTCGCGCGCAGCGGTGGCCGAGAACACCACGTCGGCCTCACCCAGGTGGCGGTCCAGTTCGGTCAGCGGCAGCGCCACGCCACCATGTCGGCTGGCCAGTTCCTGCGCGTGGGCGAGGGTGCGGTTGGCGATCAGCAGCCGGCGTACCTTGCCTTCGCTCAGGTGCCGTGCAGCCAGTTCGATGGTCTCGCCGGCACCGACCAGCAGTACGGTGGAATCGTCCAGCCGCGCGAACGCGTTCTGCGCCAGGCGCACCGCCGCCGACGCCACCGATACCGGGTTGGCGCCGACCTGGGTATCGGTGCGCGCACGCTTGGCCACCGAGAAGGTCTGCTGGAACAGGCGGTCCAGGCGCTGGCCGAGCAGGCCATGGTCGCGCGCGGTCGACCAGGCATCCTTCACCTGGCCGAGGATCTGCGGTTCACCCAGCACCATCGAGTCCAGCCCGGTGGCGACCCGGAACAGGTGGCGCACGGCCTCGGCGTCGGCGTGCTGGTACAGGTAGCCCTGCAGGTCGCCGGCCTGGGTGTGCAGCCACTGGTCCAGCGCCTGTGCCGAATCGGCCACGGCGTACAGCTCGGTGCGGTTGCAGGTGGACAGCAGCACCGCCTCGGCGATCTGCGGAGTATCGCGCAGCGAACCGAGCGCGCGCGGCAACGCCTCACCGGCGAAGGCCGCGCGCTCGCGCAGCTCCACCGGTGCGGTCTGGTGATTCAGTCCGAGCACCCACAGGGTCATTGTTCAGTTGCTTGCGATAAGCTGCTGGCCATTGGACGACATTTTAAGGCCCCGATGCCGACGATGCCCGCATTGATTCGCATCCCCAGTGTTCTGCTGCTGTCCCTGGCCTGCAGCCAGGCCCTGGCGGCGGTGCCGGCCAAGGCCCCCGTACGGGCCCCGGCCACTGAGGAACTGGCGCTGGAACCGGTGATGGCCGGTGAGTTCGCCCTGCAGGCCGGCAAGCTGGCCGAGGCCGCGCGCTGGTACCTGCAGGCGGCCCAGCAGACCGACGGCGACGCCGGCCTGGCCGAGCGCGCGACCCGCATTTCCATGCTCGCCAACGATGATGCCAGCGCCGCCAAGGGCCTGGCCCTGTGGCAGCAGCGCGCCCCGCGTTCGTTGACCATGCGCAGTGCGGCCGGTGCGCTGGCCATGCGCCAGGGCGATGTGAAGGCGGCCCGCACCGAACTGCAGGGCCTGCTGGCCGACCCCGACGAGCGCGGCTGGAAGTTCGCCCTGGCCGCACTGATCGGTGGCGGCCGTGATCCGGCGGTGCCCGCGCAGGTGCTGGGTGAGCTGGTCGACGCCAATGCCATTCCGCCGAAGATCGAAGCCTGGCAGGAGTTTGGCCGCCTTGCCCTGCGCATGGAAAAGCCCGAGCTGGCCCGGCGCATGATCGATGAAGTGGTCAAGCGCTTCCCGGAAGAGCCACGTGTGGCGCTGCTGCGTGCCAGCCAGCTGCAGCAGGCGGGCGAGACCGGCAAGGCGTTGTCGCTGCTGCACGATGTGGAGCCGAAGACCCGCCAGGACCCGGAACTGCGCAATGCGGTGGCCATTGCCTATGACAGTCTCGGCCAGCCGTCCGCCGCCGAGCGCGTGCTGGCGTTCGGTCCGCAGGACGTGCAGACCTGGGGCATGCGCGCCTCGCTGCTGGCCAAGCAGGGCGACAAGGCCGCGCTGTCCAATCTCTACAACGAACTGTCGCGGCAGGCGGCCAAGCCGGACCCGGCGCAGCGCCTGCTGCTGGGCAAGATCGCCGAGTACCTGAAGCGTTATCCCGAGGCAGTGCAGTGGTACCACAGCGTGCCCGGTGGCGATGAGCTGAGCGAGGCGCGCCTGCGCGCGGCCAATGCCCAGGCCCTGGCCGGGCGCCTGCCGCTGGCGCTGGAAGAAGTGCATGCGATCCAGTCCGATGCGGTGGTCGACGACGACGTGCGCCGCGACGCCTACCTGCTGGAAGCCGAACTGCGCCAGCGCGCCGACGACAGCGCCGGTGAACTGGATGCGCTGGCCCGCGGCCTGGCCGCTTACCCGGATGACAACGGCCTGCTGTACGCCCGTGCGCTCACCTGGGAACGCCGCGACGACATCCCGCGCGCCGAGGCGGATCTGCGCAAGATCCTGGTGACCGAACCGGAGAACGTGCCGGCTTTGAACGCGCTGGGTTACACCCTGGCCGACCGCACCGGCCGCCTGCAGGAAGCACTGGAGCTGATCGACCGCGCCCGTGTGGCCGAACCGGACAACGCCGCCATCGTCGACAGCTATGGCTGGGTGCTGTATCGCCTGGGCCGCAAGGAAGAGGCACTGGTGCAGCTGCGCCGGGCCTGGACCCTGGCCAAGGACCCGGAGATCGCTTCGCACGTTGGCGAAGTGCTGTGGGTGCTGGGCAAGCACGATGAGGCCCGTCATTTCTTCGAGGAAGCGGCCAAGCTCGACCCTGAAAACCGCGCGCTGCTGCGCGCCCGCGAGAAATTCAATCCATGAGTGTTTCCCTGATCCGGCCGCTGCTGTTGGCGGCCGCGACCCTGGCGGTCAGCGCCTGCACCAGCGTGGGCACGCAGAAGACCCCGGCGCCGGCGGTGGTCGAGATCGTGTCCGCCGAAGCCGCGCAGGCCGAGGCCGCGCGCGTGGCCGCGCTGCAGGCACAGCCGGACTGGGCCTTCCAGGGCCGGGTCGCGGTCAGCAAGGGCAAGGATGGCGGCAGTGGCCGCATCGACTGGAAGCAGGACGGCCGCCGCTACGTGGTCGAATTGAGCGCGCCGGTGACCCGGCAGAGCTGGAAGCTGACCGGCGATACCCATTCCGAAGCTGGCCGCCTGGAAGGGCTGGCCGGCGGTCCGCGTGACGGCGAGGATGCCCAGCAGCTGCTGCTGGAGGCGACCGGCTGGGACATTCCGGTCAACCAGCTGCCGGAGTGGATCCGTGGCCTGGTGGCCGGCGACGCCGCTGGCCCGGAGAAGGTCGAGCGCGACGGTGAAGGCCGGCCGCGTCGCATGCAGCAGATGGGCTGGCAGGTGCAGTACCTGGACTGGTACCCGGCCGAGGCCGGGCGCCCGGCGTTGCCGCGCCGGATCGAAGCCAGCAATGGCGACGCCAAGGTGCGCCTGCTGGTGGACCAGTGGGGGCAGGGTACGCCATGAGTGCCGGGCGCGACGACGCGGGCTGGTCCTGGTGGCCGGCCCCGGCCAAGCTGAACCTGTTCCTGCACATCACCGGCCGCCGCGCCGACGGTTACCACGAGCTGCAGACCGTGTTCCGGCTGCTGGACTGGGGCGACCGCATCGGCCTGCGCCTGCGTGAAGACGGCCAGGTGCGCCGGCAGGGCGAGGGGCTGGCTGGCGTGGCCGAGGCCGATGATCTGGCGGTGCGTGCCGCGCGATTGCTCAAGGAAGTGGCAAATGTCGCGCAAGGTGCGGACATCATCGTTGAAAAGCATGTATCTGCCGGTGGTGGCTTCGGCGGCGGTTCGTCCGATGCAGCCACCGTGCTGGTGGTGCTGAACCGACTCTGGCAGGCGGGCCTGGACGAAGACGCGCTGGCCGCGCTGGGCCTGCGCCTGGGCGCTGACGTGCCGGTGTTCGTGCGTGGCCGCAATGCCTGGGCCGAAGGGGTGGGCGAGCGCCTGCAGCCGATCGTGCTGGAACCGGCCTGGTATGTGGTGGTTGAACCGGGCGTTCATGTTCCCACCCCGGCCCTGTTCGCAGACCCGGATTTGACGCGCGACAGCCCAGTGGCGAAAATAGAGGACTTCGCTTCCGGAACCCTGGTCGGGAACGCGTTCGAACCGGTGCTGCGCCGCCGTGAGCCTGCCGTCGAGGCAGCGTTCGCAGCGTTGAGCGACATCGGCACGGCGCGGCTGACCGGTTCGGGAAGTGGTTGTTTCGTCGAGTTCGCATCGCAGTCTGCCGCAGAGCAGGGACGGTCGAAGTTGCCGAAGGAGTTGCGGGCAAGGGTGGCAGCGGGCGTTGCGCGTTCGCCACTGCTGGATGCACTCGAGCAACACTGATTTATCAATGCAGGGGCGTCGCCAAGAGGCCCAAGGCACCAGGTTTTGATCCTGGCATTCGTAGGTTCGAATCCTACCGCCCCTGCCAATAGCGGCTGTGTCCGCGCCTTCCAGCGCATCGCCTGCGCGGGACGTGGAAACAACCGCGGTGTTGTCAGCAGCAAGGGTCCATCGGGTCCTTGCCGACTCCGGATCCCCGCCACTCGTCCCCGCCCGAGACAATCATGATGCAAGAGTCCCCGAACCTGCTGGTCTTTTCCGGCAACGCCAACAAACGTCTGGCGCAGAACATCTGCAAGGAACTGGGGGTTCGCCCGGGCAAGGCGCTGGTCTCGCACTTCTCCGATGGTGAAGTGCAGGTGGAAATCGAAGAGAACGTCCGCAAGCAGGACGTGTTCGTGATCCAGCCGACCTGCGCGCCGAGCGCGGAAAACCTGATGGAACTGCTGGTGCTGATCGACGCGCTCAAGCGCGCATCGGTGGCCAGCGTGACCGCCGTGGTGCCGTACTTCGGCTACTCGCGCCAGGATCGCCGCATGCGTTCCTCGCGCGTGCCGATCACCGCCAAGCTGGCGGCGAAGATGTTCAGCACCGCTGGCGCTGATCGCGTGCTGACCGTCGACCTGCACGCCGACCAGATCCAGGGCTTCTTCGATATTCCGGTGGACAACGTGTATGCGTCCCCGCTGCTGCTGGCCGACATCTGGCGCGCCTACGGCACCGAGAACCTGATCGTTGTGTCGCCGGACGTGGGCGGCGTGGTCCGCGCCCGTGCGGTCGCCAAGCGCCTGGATGACGCCGATCTGGCGATCATCGACAAGCGCCGCCCGCGCGCCAACGTCTCCACCGTGATGAACATCATCGGTGACGTCGAAGGCAAGACCTGCGTGATGGTCGATGACATCGTCGATACCGCCGGCACCCTGTGCGCCGCTGCCGCTGCCCTGAAGGCGCGCGGTGCGCTCAAGGTCGCCGCCTACTGCACCCATGCGGTGCTGTCGGGCCCGGCGGTGGACAACATCACCAATTCCCAGCTCGACGAGCTGGTGGTGACCGACACCATCCCGCTGAAGGACGCAGCGCGGGTGTGCAGCAAGATCCGCCAGCTGAGCGTGGCGGAAATGCTGGCCGAAACGATGCGCCGCATCGCCTTCGGCGAGTCGGTCAGCTCGCTGTACGTCGACTGAGTTTTTCGTCCCTGCCGGCAACGGCGGGGACATACCCCGGGTGCTTCTGGTCGCGGAAGCATCTTCAACCGCCACGCCGCAAGGCGCGGCAACAACCTGAGTAGTCGAAAATGTCGAAGACCCATGAAATCAAGGTCACCAAGCGTGAACTGCAGCGTAAGGGTGCGAGCCGCCGCCTGCGTCACGCTGGTGTGATCCCGGCCATCGTGTACGGCGGCAACGCCGAGCCGGTCGCCATCAGCCTGGACCACAACGAAATCTGGCTGGCCCAGCAGAACGAGTGGTTCTATGCCTCGATCCTGGACCTGAACCTGGACGGCCAGGTGCAGAAGGTCCTGCTGCGTGACATGCAGCGCCATCCGTACAAGCAGCTGATCATGCACCTGGACTTCCAGCGCGTGAACGAGAACGAAGCCCTGACCGCTTCGGTCCCGCTGCACTTCATCAACGAAGACACCTCGCCGGCCGGCAAGGCTGCCGACGTCGTGGTCACCCACGAACTGAAGGAAGTGACCATCACCTGCCTGCCGAAGGACCTGCCGGAGTCGATCGAAGTCGACCTGGGCGAGCTGAAGGCCGGTGACGTGGTGTACCTGTCCAACATCAAGCTGCCGAAGGGCGTGGAAATCCCGGCCCTGGCGCTGGGCAAGGACCACGACGACGCCATCGTCACCGCCAAGGCTGGCAAGGCCGACGCGGCTGACGAAGAAGCGGCTGCCGCCGAGTAATACCGCTACGGTGCCTGCCTCCGGGCAGGCACCGTATTGGAAGGAACCATGGCAGGACTGCGACTGATCGTCGGTCTGGGCAACCCCGGATCGGAACACGCCCGGACCCGGCACAATGCCGGGTTTCATTTCGTTGAGGCCCTGGCGGAAAAAGCCGGTGCACGATGGAATGTGGACAGCAAGCTGTTCGGTGAGACCGCCAAGGTCGAGATCGCCGGGCAGACGGTGTGGCTGCTCAAGCCCGCCACCTTCATGAACCTCAGCGGCAAGTCGGTCACCGCCGCACAGCGGTTCTGGAAGATCGAGCCGGAAGAAACCCTGCTGGCCCACGACGAACTGGACCTGGCGCCCGGCGTGGCGCGGCTGAAGTTCGACGGTGGCCACGGTGGCCAGAACGGCCTGCGCGACACCATCCGCCTGCTCGGCCACGGCAAGTTCCATCGCCTGCGCGTGGGCATCGGCCATCCCGGCCACAAGGACCGCGTGGTGGGTTGGGTGCTTGGTCGCCCGTCGAAGGACGACGACGTGCTGATCGCGCGCGCCATCGATGATGCGATCGACGTGCTGCCGCTGGCGGTGCAGGGCGATTTCAGCGAAGCGATGAAGCGGCTGCACACTCCGCGCTGACCATGACCGACCCGCGTACTCCCTGCACCGTGTGTGGCGCCATGATCCTGCTGGCGACGGCGGCCCGGAACAATGGGCTCTGCATGCCGTGCCGGAATGGCACGCGGCAAAGCATGGAAATGGCGAGAACGCGGGATCGGGAGATTCGCGAAGAGCGGAAGCGCTTCGGAGAATCCGCAGAGGGGCGGCATTGGCATTGGTTGATCGAACAGGTCCACGGGAACGGTTGTGGATTTGCCGGATTGTCAGTGCAGGATCAGCGTTACTTTGCGATCAACGCGCTCATCAATGATGTCTATCGTGGAGGGCTTGATGCCTATTTCCTCAATTCTGCTGGCGCCTACATTGCTGAAGCGCTTGCAGGGCTTGGGGAGATGCAGCAGCTTGGCGTGCGAGACATCGTGCTCGCTGCCCAGCAGCTACTGTTTGGCAATGAGGCCATGGAAGATCATCATGCGCAAAGACGCCTGCAGATCTATCGTGCTGACGGGTGGCTCGACGATGAAGTCGAAACAGCACTTGATGCGCTGGATGGGCGATTCTATGCACTGGTCGACGAGGGCCAGCTTGAAGAACTGCTGAAAGCGTACGCAGAACGTCACAGGTTGTACGCCGCGTTCTAGCGCGGGCTACTGGAAGGACGATTGGGGATTGAAGGCATGCCCGCAGGCGAGCCTTGAATCCCGAATCATCCACTTACACTCAAACCCGGATTCAACCCATGGGTATCAAATGCGGCATCGTCGGCCTGCCCAACGTCGGCAAGTCGACCCTGTTCAATGCGCTGACCAAGGCGGGTATCGCCGCGGCGAACTTCCCGTTCTGCACCATCGAACCGAACGTCGGCATCGTGCCGGTGCCGGATCCGCGCCTGAACGAGCTGGCAGCGATCATCAACCCGCAGAAGGTCATCCCGACCGCGGTCGAATTCGTCGACATTGCCGGCCTGGTCGCCGGTGCCGCCAGCGGTGAAGGCCTGGGCAACAAGTTCCTGGCGCACATCCGTGAAGTCGATGCGATCACCCACGTGGTGCGCTGCTTCGAGAACGCCGACGTCATCCACGTCAACAACAAGGTCGACCCGATCTCGGACATCGAAACCATCGATACCGAGCTGGCGCTGGCCGACCTGGACAGCGTCGAGAAGGCGCTGAACCGCGCCGAGCGTGCGGCCAAGGGTGGTGACAAGGACGCCGCGGCGCGCAAGCCGGTGCTGGCCAAGCTGCAGGCGGCGCTGTCCGACGGCAAGTCCGGCCGTTCGGTGGGCCTGGACGAGGAAGAGAAGGCGCTGGTGCGCGATCTGTTCCTGCTGACCCTGAAGCCGGTGATGTACATCGCCAACGTGCTGGAAGACGGTTTCGAGAACAACCCGCACCTGGAAGCCGTGCGCGCGCATGCCGCCGCCGAAGGCGCGCAGGTGGTGCCGGTGTCGGCCGCGATCGAAGAAGAGCTGTCCCAGCTCGATGACGAAGACCGAGATACCTTCCTGGCCGATCTGGGCCTGAGCGAGCCGGGCCTGAACCGCGTGATCAACGCGGCCTACAGCCTGCTCGGCCTGCAGACCTACTTCACCGCTGGCGTGAAGGAAGTCCGTGCGTGGACCGTGCGCAAGGGCGCCACCGCCCCGCAGGCCGCCGCGGTCATCCACACCGACTTCGAGAAGGGCTTCATCCGCGCTGAAACCATCGCGTATGACGACTTCATCAAGTACAAGGGCGAAGCCGGCGCCAAGGAAGCCGGTCGCCTGCGCCTGGAAGGCAAGGAATACCGCGTGCAGGAAGGCGACGTGCTGCACTTCCGCTTCAACGTCTGATCCAGCAGCAACGGATCGACCCCGGGACGCCCCGCCTTGTGCGGGGCGTTCGCGTTTCTGGTGATGGACAAAAAAGCACCAGGCTGCGAAACGCTTGCGGTGCGACGTTTGCCGGCACTTGTCCACAGCAAACTCCCATCGCTTTCCACGCCGGATGTGGAAAACCGTGGGGGCGGATCCCTTTCCACGGGAAAGGGCTCCGACCCCGATCAGTGCAGTCGGACCGTGGACAGAATTTCACCACGTTTCGAAACGCCTGCGCTGCAATGCTCGCGCCCACTTGTCCACACCAAGTTCCCATCGCTCTCCACGTCCGGTGTGGAAAACAATCGAAGGGCATGGACAAAAAATCACCACGTCCGGAAACGCCCGCACTGCAAGCCTCGCGGCCACTTGTCCACACCAAGTTCCCATCGCTTTCCACGCGCGGTGTGGAAAACCCGCGTGGCCCGCTCTGGTAGTCGCCCACCTTGGTGGGCGCGTGGCAGATCAGTGCCCACCAAGGTGGGCATCTACCAGAGCCAGGTTCCCAAACAACAAGGCCCGCCAATGGCGGGCCCTGTCGTCCACGTTCTGCAATGCGGCGTGCCTTACAGCGCGCTGCCACCGAACTTGTGGGTGTACTGCAGGTTGATGGTGCGGCCGACGCTGTCGAACCAGGACACGTCGTAGTACGGATACGCGGTGTACGTGGCGTCCTTCGGCGGCATCTTGTTGAACACGTTGACCACCGACAGCGACAGGCGCGAGTGGTCGTCGAAGCGGTACTGCAGCGACGCGTTGTAGCGGTAGGTTGCCTTGATGTACGGGCTGTCACCGCTGTCCCACTTGAATACCTGGTCGTAGCTGTCCGAGGTCGGCAGCTTGCCCAGGCGCGAACCATAGACCGTGGCCGACCACGCGTCCTTCTCCCAGGTCACGCTCAGGCTGGTCTTGGTACGCGGGATGTCGAAGTTGCTGTTGACCGCGAACTGGTCCTGGATCGGATCACCGGGGTAGCGCTGGAAATCGTGCTTCTTCACCCAGGTGTGGGTGCCGTTGAGGATGAAGTCGCCGATGCCGGTCTGCAGGCGGTAGCGCAGGCCAATGTCGATGCCGGAGGTCGATTCGCGGGCGACGTTGATCGGGGCGACACGCACGCCGTACAGGCGGCCATCACTGGTGCGGGTGATGCGGTCGAGCGCGTCCACGCAGGTCGGCGAGTTGATGTCGGCACTGCCGAGGCGGCAGTTCGCTTCGCTGGCCAGGATCGTGCGCACGTCCATGTCCTGCACCTGCTTGCGCATGTCGATGTCGAACCAGTCCACCGACAGGTCCAGGCCGATCGCCGGCGACCAGACGAAGCCGGCACTCCACGAGGTGCTGGTTTCCGGGTCGAGCTGGCGGTTGCCGGTGCGGCTGCGGATCAGGTTGTGCTCGTAGTCGGAACAGTCGGCGGCATCGTCGGCGCGGCAGCTGTACAGGTCCACTGCGCTGGTCTCGTCGTTGCCCGGGCCGGCGAACACGTAGTGGAGGTCTGGCGCACGGAACGCGGTGCCGTATGAACCGCGGACCAGCAGCGTGTCGATCGGGCGCCATTCCAGGCCACCGCTCCAGGTCGCCTTGCCGATGGTGTGGCCGGAATAGCGGTACTGGTCGTAGCGGCCGGCCACGCTCAGGTTGACCGTCTCGTGCAGCGGCATGCGCAGCTCCGCAGCGGTCGCCCAGCGGTTGCGCGAGCCCTTGCCGTCCGAATCCTTCCAGCTGTAGTAGTAGTACTCGGTCGCCAGCGGATCGGGATTGAGCGAGTACGCCTGCTGGCCCACTTCCACGGTCGCGGCGAAGCCGGCATCACCGCCCGGCAGGCCGAACAGCGCGGAATTGGTCAGCGTGAACGCAGCCGTCTCGGTGCGCGACTTCGGGGTGTAGGTGGTGCGCGCCGCGATCGAATCGTACTCGGCGCGGGTCAGCGGCCGGTACAGGCGCGACGGGTCGGCGTTGTAGATCGGGAAGCCGTCGTCGTCCACGCCCAGCTGCGGGCCCAGGAACAGGTCATTGGCTTTGGCGGCGATGATCTGTGCCCAGCTGATCCGCGACTGGTACTGCGAATGGCTCAGGGCCGCTTCGTAGTCCCAGTTGCCGGCCAGGTTGCCCTTGAAGCCAGTGGTCACGCTGAAGGTCCTCTGCGTGCTGCGCACCATTGCATTGCGCAGGCCACCCATCTCCTCGGGCGAGAATTGGCGCTGCCAGAACTCGATCTCGCCGGTGGCCTGGTTGTTGAAATAGCCCGACTCATCGCCGTTGGCGTCCATGCGGCCCCACTTGGTGACGTCGCGCATCAGCGACATCGTGTGGTAGCCCAGCTGCACATCGGCGAACCACTGCTGGCCGTTGTCGAAGTCGTAGCTCAGCGAGGCGTAGCCATTGGCGCCGCGGCGCTTGCTGAGTATGGTGCCGTAGCCGATCGAGCTGTCGCTGCCGCAGTAGTAACCGTAGCGCGGGCGGTAGGCGCGGTAGGTGCTGCCCTGGTTCTGCCCGGCCAGCGCTTCGCAGGTGGCCGCGCCCGGATCCAGGTAGTCGTCGTTGTAGTCCGTGCGCAGGTAAGCGCGGCGTGCGATGCGTGAGCCCTCGGTGGGGCCGTCCTGGGTCGAATCCTGGATATCGCGCTCGTACGCCCACAGCGGGGTCTGCGACTGCAGTTCAACGCTGTACACGGCGTTGAAGTTGCCACGGCTGAAGCCACTGGCCAGGCTCATGTCGAACGACTCGCCACCGCCTTCGCTGGTGGTGCCCATGCGCATGTCGACGGTGGTGCCGTCGGCCTTCTTCTTCAGGATGAAGTTGACCACGCCGGCGATCGCGTCCGAACCGTAGATGGCCGAGGCACTGCCGGTCAGCACTTCGATGCGCTCGATCATGCCCAGCGGAATGTTGGAGACATCGGTGAAGTTGCTGCGGCCCTTGAACGGCATCGGGAAGTCGGCGATGCGGCGGCCATTGACCAGCACCAGCGTGTGGTTCGGGCCCAGCCCGCGCAGGTCCACCTGCTGGGCGCCCGGCGAGAAGTCGGCGCCGCTGGACGACTGCTGGCTCTGCGTCTCACCGCCGTTCTGGGTCATCGAGCGCAGCACGTCGGGCACGCTGGTGAAGCCGCTGGAGCGGATCTGCTCGGCGCTGATCACCGTGATCGGGGCGGGGCCTTCCACCTGGGCGCGCGGAATGCGCGAACCGGTGACCTGCACCGCATCCAGTTGTTGAACCGAAGAGGAGGCCGGTGCCTGGGCCGCCGCGGAAGCAGCCACGCCCATCAACGCCAGCTGGATCGACCACGCCATCGCCTTTCTACGCATGAGGAATTCTCGGAAATGAAGCCGGCCCGCAGAGGAGGGGCCCTGTCCCCCATTCAGATTTCCGGAATGGGCGCGCGCATTTAACGCCTTTTTTATGCTCTTGACTACTGGGTCCCTATCTGGCAAAGAGTGAAAACGCTTGCAAGTCGATTTTGTTCAGGGAGATCAAGATGCGACGCCTCCATTGCACCCTGCGTGCCCCCTTCGCCTGGCTGGCGCTGCTGGTGTTGGCTGTGCCGTTGGCCGCCCCTGCGCAGGACCTGCAGGGCCCGGGCTTCGCCTACTACGAAGCCGGGGATCTCGACGCACCCCGGCCCGGCCCGCGCGCGCCGGCCATGATGCTGATGGGCGGTGGCGAATGGGTGCCGGAGGCCTTTCACTGGTGGCTGAAGCAGGCCGGTAACGGCCGCGTGCTGATCCTGCGCGCATCTGGCAGTGACGAGCTGCAGGACCGCCTGTATCGCGAGATTGGCGGGACCACCGCAGTGCAGACGCTGGTCTTCGACAGCCGCCGCGGCGCCGACGATCCGGCCGTGTTGCGCGTGGTGGCTGCGGCCGATGCCATCTTCATTGCCGGTGGTGACCAGTCGCGCTACATCCGCTTCTGGAAGGGCACCGCGCTCAACCGCGCGCTCAATGCCCATGTGCGCGCCGGCAAGCCGATTGCCGGTACCAGCGCCGGGCTGGCCATCCTCGGTGGCTATGCCTACGGCGCGATGGACGGCGGCAGCATCACCTCCGCCGGTGCGCTGGCCGACCCGATGGGCAGTGCGGTGACCATGGACAGTGGCTTCCTGCAGATGCCCTACCTGCAGCGCGTGGTCACCGACACCCACTTCGACAAGCGCGATCGGCTCGGCCGCCTGATCGTGTTTGTGGCGCGCGCCGCGCAGGACAGTGGCGACCCCGACATCGTCGGCATCGGCGTCGACGAGGACACCGCCCTGTGCGTGGAGCCCGATGGCCAGGCACAGGTCTACAGCGCCGACGGCGAAGGCAAGGTCTGGGTGGTCAGCCCCGGCCGCGATGCCGACCGTCTGGTCGAGGGCGAGCCGCTGCGCTTCCACGCGGTGCCGGTAACGGTGGTCGCCAGCGGCAGCCGCATGCGCTTGGATGACTTCCAGGCCGACGCCGACTACCAGGCCGTGGCCGACGTCAGCGACGGCGAGATTGAGTTCACGCTTCGGTAGTGCCAGCCGCTGGCCGGCAACTCGCCTTCCCTGATGCGCCCCTTGCCGGCCAGCGGCCGGCACTACCCCGCAATCCATTCCCTCGTTCTGCTGGAGACGTACCCGATGAAACTGCGCCTGGCGCTGTCCGCACTGTTGTCCCTGCCCATGCTTGCCCAGGCCGCACCGGCGGCTTCACCGCTGCTGGTCATCCACGGCGGCGCCGGCGTCGAGCGCAAGGACCTGTCGCCGGCCGAGGAAAAGGCCGCACGTGACGCGCTGCGGGCGGCCCTGTTGAAGGGGCATGCGGAGCTGGCGGCGGGTCGCCCCGCGTTGGCTGCTGTCACCGCTGCGATCACCGTCCTGGAGGACGATCCCACCTTCAACGCCGGCAAGGGTGCGGTGTTCACCCACGACGGCCATAACGAGCTGGATGCGGCTGTCATGGATGGCGCGAGCCAGGCGGCGGGCGCGGTGGCCGGCGTGCAGCGGGTGCGCAACCCGATCCTGCTGGCGCAGACCGTGATGCAGAAATCCAGGCACGTGATGATGGTGGGGCAGGGCGCCGAAGCCTTCGCGGTCGAGCAGGGGATGTCTCTGGTCGATCCCTCCTACTTCCGTACGGAGAAGCGTTGGCAGCAGCTGCAGCGTGCACTCAAAGAAGAGGCCAGTGGCCAGGCGCATGCCGACCTGGAGACTGCAAAGCACTTCGGGACCGTCGGTGCAGTCGCATTGGATGCGCAGGGGCACCTGGCCGCCGGTACCTCCACTGGTGGCATGACCAACAAGCGCTATGGCCGGGTGGGTGACTCGCCGATCATCGGTGCAGGCACCTGGGCCGATGCGCGCTGTGCGGTGTCCGGCACCGGCTGGGGCGAGTACTACATCCGCACCGCGGCCGCGCACGAGATCTGCGCACGCATGCGCTACCAGGGGCAGACGCCGGAACAGGCCGGCAAGGGCGTGATCAACGAGACGATTCCGCAGATGGGGGGTGACGGCGGTGCGATCGTGCTCGCTGCAGACGGAAAAATGGCCACGCCATTCAACACCCAGGGCATGTATCGGGGCTGGATCGGCGGCGACGGCGTCCCTCATGTCGCAATTTTCGCCAACGAGACCCTTGCGGTCCCGGGGCAATAACCTTGCGTATCAATGGGTTTGCGACAGCGTGTGAAAAAAGTGGAAAAAAGCGTTGACAGTCCCCCGTCCCATCAGCAGAATAAGCGGCTCACCACCACACACCGCAACGCTTCGGCGGCAACGGAATGGGGTGGTAAGGAGGGATACCCAAGCGGCCAACGGGGGCAGACTGTAAATCTGCTGGCTTACGCCTTCGGTGGTTCGAATCCACCTCCCTCCACCAGTTTCACGTTGTGACATTCCCGGCGCGGGAGTAGTTCAATGGTAGAACCTCAGCCTTCCAAGCTGATGGTGCGGGTTCGATTCCCGTCTCCCGCTCCATTGAATGAACTTTGAATATTATCGAGTTCATGTCATAATGCAAAACTCGGCTCACGTAGCTCAGTCGGTAGAGCACTTCCTTGGTAAGGAAGAGGTCGAAGGTTCGATTCCTTTCGTGAGCACCATCTTAAGCATCACCTCTCAGACGAATTCGAGATAAGCAGCCATGGCCAAGGGTAAGTTCGAGCGCACCAAGCCGCACGTCAATGTCGGCACCATCGGTCACGTCGACCACGGCAAGACCACGCTGACCGCCGCACTGACCAAGATCGGTGCCGAGCGCTTCGGTGGCGAGTTCAAGGACTACTCCTCGATCGACGCCGCGCCGGAAGAAAAGGCTCGTGGTATCACGATCTCGACCGCGCACGTCGAATACGAATCCCCGGTCCGTCACTACGCCCACGTCGATTGCCCGGGCCACGCTGACTACGTCAAGAACATGATCACCGGTGCCGCCCAGATGGACGGCGCGATCCTGGTGTGCTCGGCCGCTGACGGCCCGATGCCGCAGACCCGCGAGCACATCCTGCTGTCGCGTCAGGTCGGCGTGCCGTACATCGTCGTGTTCCTGAACAAGGCCGACATGGTTGACGACGCCGAGCTGCTCGAGCTGGTCGAGATGGAAGTGCGCGAGCTGCTGAGCAAGTACGACTTCCCGGGCGACGACACCCCGATCATCGCCGGTTCGGCCCGTCTGGCGCTGGAAGGCGACCAGAGCGACATCGGCGTGCCGGCCATCCTGAAGCTGGTCGA
>NZ_JASJSQ010000092.1:0-19594 GCF_030236855.1 Stenotrophomonas maltophilia group sp. Smal13 | reverse complement strand
GTCCAGGCGGGAGGGGGTGGGGATTGAGTATCCAGCCCTCGCGGCAAAACCGCGTCAAGGCGCGACGGCGCCCTCGCCTTCCCGTGATTGCCGTCATCACAGGGATGCACCAGCGCTTTACTCCCCGTCCTGCATGATTCCTCGAATTTTTGATCAACCAGGTTTGCTATGACTGCCTCTCGTACCCTCGCATCCTTCTTGTAGAGCACGACGTCGCCATCCGCGAATCGATGCAGGACGTTCTCAAAGACAGCGGCTATGACATCACTGCGGTCGGAGACGCTGAAGCGGCTGTGGAGCGCTTGGCACAGCAACCCGCCTTCGATCTCCTCATCTCCGACGTGGGCCTGCCGGGGATGAACGGGCACGATCTCGCCAAGCACGCCATGGCACGCCACCCTTCCGTGACGGTCCTGCTGGTCACCGGTCACGGGGGCGTTTCCGGCGCAGACCCACACTTCCTCGAAAACGACGTTATGCTGCTCAAGAAGCTTTCACGCTGCTGGAGTTGCTGGGAACGGTTCGTTCGACGCTTTGACGGCTTCCAGCAACAACTCGGTCACTCTTCTTTCCAACTCCCCCGCGGCGAACGGCTTGGTGAGTATCTCCATGCCAGACTCAAGCTGGCCGGCTCCTACCGCGACGCTTGCTGCATAGCCGGTGATGAATAACACCGGCGTGTCGGACGGCGCTGCCGGCCCGCGTCCGCCACCTGCCGCCCATTGAGCGAGCCCGTCAGGCCCACGTCCGTAATCAGCAAATCAAAGTGCTTTTCGCTGGCATGCACAGTGAGGGCGTCGCTGCCGTTTGCAGCCGCCTTCACGCGGTGGCCCAAACTGCTCAGCACCTCTTTCACCAGCGTGCGCATGGCGGTCTCGTCTTCTACCAGAAGGACCGAGCGACCAGGCGACGTGGCTGGGGGAAGCGCGGGCGTTTCCTGGATTCGGTCATCGGTATCAGCCGTGCTTTGCGGCAAATAAAGGTGCATCGTGGTTCCCACCCCAGGGATGGAGTCAACCGCCACCTGACCGCCGGATTGGCGCGTGAATACGTAGATCGGCAAGCCCCACCCCGTGCCCTACCCGATCGGCTTGGTCGTGAAGAAGGGCTCGAACACCTTTTCAACAACGCTCGCGTCCATGCCGGTTCCCGTGTCTCGGACCGACAAGCGAACATAGGGTCCAGGCGTCAGCACCAAACGCTCCGCCAGTCCGCCATCGACGTGTGAGAGCTCGGCCTCAATCGAGATGCGCCCTCCATCCGGCGTCGCATCGCGCTCGTTGATGCACAGGTTGAGAAGGGCGTTTTCCAGCTGCGGAGCATCCACCCGCACGACGTCCTCCACTTGATCCGACCGCGTCTCGATCTCAATGGAGGGCCCGATGGAGCGGGCCAGGATGTGGAGCGTCCTGTTCACCATGGCCGACACGTGGATGGCCGACGGTGCCAACGTCCGCCGGCGAAAGAACGCCAACAGTCGTTGGGTTAACGCTGCAGCTCGGTCGGCCCCCGTTCGAGCCATCTCCACGTAGCGACCCAGGTCCTCCAAACGGCCTTGGCCAACGCGCATCTCCAACAGCTCCAAGCCCATGGAGACCCCGGTGAGCATGTTGTTGAAGTCGTGGGCAATGCCGCTGGCCAGTTGGCCGGGGGACTCCATCTTCTGGCCCTGTCTCAGCCGTTCCTCCATCGCCATCAGTTCGTCAGTGCCGGCCTGCACCCGCTCTTCAAGCGTTGCGGTCAACTGCTGCAAACGCTCTTGAGCCACGCGGCGATCGGTGATGCCGGAGGCTGCACCGAACCACTCGCTCACGTTGCCTTCGCTGTCCATCAACGGGACTGCCCGCAACTGTATCCAGCGGACGGAGCCGTCTGGCAACAAGGCGCGGTGTTCTACCTCCAACGGCGACGCCAACTCCGGGGCATGAGCAATGGCCAATTCCACCGCGGGCCTGTCCTCGGGGTGGATCAGCTGTTGACGCCAGTTGCCCCCAGTGGCCTTGAGCTCGGCCATGTCCCCTTGGCGATAAATCTGCTCCTGCTGCCAATCGGGGGAGATTGAGTAACGCGACTGGGTGGCCGCGGCCACCAGTGCCCCCAGGGGCCGCTCGCTTGCGCCTAGGATTGGCACAATTGGCGCAATGGAAGCGTGCTGGCCTTGCGTTGAGCCTTTCCATCAACCTCTCCGCTCGGAATGTCGCGCGGCAAGGAATGGCCGATGAACTCGTGGCCAAAATCCACGCGCAGGGGTTGGATTGCCAGGACGTGGAGGTCGAGATCACCGAGGGAGAATGGCTGCGGGTCAACTCGCTGCCGGGCGAGCAACTCAAGCGGATGGCCTCGTCAGGCATTCGGCTCGCGGTGGATGACTTCGGCAGCGGCTACAGCAATTTCGGATACCTGACCGAGTTGCCCATTCACACGCTCAAGCTCGACAAGTCGCTGATAGACGATATTTCCGAAGACCAACGCGCGTTGCTCAAGGTCCAAGCGATCGTCGGTCTGGCCCATGATCTGGGCTACTCGACCGTCGCTGAATGAGCCGAGACGAACGGTCAGGTCGCCAAGCTCCAAGGCCTTGGGTGTGACGAAATTCAAGGTTTCGCGCTTTCCAGACCCATCAGCGCCATTGAGTTGGCCGAGCTCCTTGCGCCCTGACCCGAGGGAGTTTGATACTCGGTCTTCCAGCCGACGAACCGTCCCGGATGGAAGCACGCGGAAGGATCCTGCAGCGTGCGTATCGCTTTCAGGAAGTCTGCGAGATCGCTGAGGCCGCTGACTGCCTCTGGCCTATTTCAGGACCCTACCCGTGGCTAAACCGGTTTTTTTTTGCTTCGCTTTGTCAATGGAGAACTGACCTCCGACGGCGCTCTGGCGCGTCTGCATGCTGTTGAGGCCACTTGTAGCAGCTGTGGTCTCACCTCGCTGCTAGCACCGGGCGAGGGCCTGACGGACTTGGAAGGCGCCGGTGTGATGGTGTGCCCACACTGCCAGAACCACCAAGCGGTGAGCCGGATGAGGTTGGAAGAGTTCATGAAGCGAATGGCCGGCACGAACGCTACAGCCACCGCTAACCCATCGTCTTCGGACGACGGGCAGGTCTTGTCAGAGTGAGGCCCTTGGCCTGCCAATCTGAACGCCTCGGATTTCCTAGGGCATGAATTGCCACGGTGGACACATTAAGGGCATGATGCGATCGCCCTTTGGTCTTTGCCCACAGAAACCATGACCGTTCCCCTGCCTTATGATCCATTTCTGCAGGCCTCATCAGAGCCATTGCTGGAGCTGGTGATTGTGCGTGTGGGCTGCGATTTGTTCGGTGTGGATGTCGAGTCGGCCGTGGAAATACGCGGACCAGAGACGCTGACCCGAACCCGGGACCGCCAGTTTGTAGTCTCGATCAGAGGGCAAGACGTCCCTGTGGTTGATCTGGGCTTGATCACCGGAGGCGATGCAGTCGGGACGGGTTGTCCAGCAATGCTGTTGGTTCAATCCGCGGTTCAGCTGTTCGCCCTTGCAGTGGACGAAGTCTTGGTCATCGAGAGCCTGTCTGCCTGGCGTGCCGAGCCTGCCGCTCACAGCGACCGATTCGCTGAGCTCTGCCCGCAGGGCGTGCAGCTGGGGAACGGCAAACGCGTCGCCGTCATTGACCCTGGTCGTGCCCTATCCATTCAGCAACGGCTGGAGATCGATTCAGGTTGATTGCCCAATGCTGCACGGTGCTGCCGCTTTCAGTTGCAACCGATTCGCGCGCGTTCCAAGTTCCACGCTTTGCGGTAATCTCTGGCTGACAACGCGATTCCGTGCATGGGGCGCTCGATGGAGAAATTCGACGGAGCAACGTGGTTCCCACTGGACAGGTTTGAAGTCGGCATTGACGCCGAAACAGCAGTGGTTGCACTCGGGCTTTACCAAGTTCGCAACGCGGCCGGTGACTCGACCATGTGCGGCTCGACGATGACTCCGACGCAAGCGGAGCGAATTGGCAATGCCCTTCTGATCGCCGCCAACCGTGCTCGCCTGACGATCCCGGGCTCAAGCAGCAGCCACTGATCCTCTTCTGTGTTGATGTGCCTGCTCGCGGAGGGCTTGGTGAACGACGAGGTCAGGGACGCATTTTTGCGTCTTCAAGAAGCAATGAATCGCATGCATATACGTGTTGCGGCGCTGGAAGCCGCCACAGTGCTCCTGCTTCGCACGAACGCCGGCAACGCCAACGTCGCAGACGAGTTTGAGCGCAGCATTCGGCACTACCTCCAAGGGATGGACCAGCACCGGGACCATGTCTTCGCGTTCGAGGAGATCGTCGAGCCATGGCTGGGCATCCTGAGGGAACCATTGGCTGGCATTCCCCCGTCTCCGAGCCGCTGAACTGCCAAAGCGGAGCGGCCATCGGGCGGCCGTAACCTCGGCCAATGCCATTGCCGCCTCGCCGCCTCACGGCGCAAGGCGCCGAGCTTTCGGCGCGCTTGCGGGTCTGAGGCCGCCATCCAGGCGGCCTCACCCACGGTGACTTCAGCGGCAACTTCGGTCAACCATGCCCTGCGAGCGACCATGCGTTCGCACTGGCCTTGGAAGGGCGGTTAGAACTCCTGCCAGTGCGCTGCGTCCGCAGATACCTGCCGTGCGGGACGAGCTGGCAATGCCTTCGGCGGGGTTGGCTTGCCCGCGTAGGCGGTTTGAGAAAGGCGGGAGCCGTCCACAGCACCTGGCTTGGCCAAGCTTGCACTGGCCGTGGCTGGCGTCTTTCCCTGCGCGCGTTCATTCACCTTGAAGACCGCGCCGGCGGTTGCCAGCTGTACCGACTGGTCTTCCATGGATCGGGCAGCGGCGGTCGCTTCTTCCACCAACGCGGCGTTCTGCTGGGTCGTTTCGTCCATCTGAGAAACAGCCTGGTTCACTTGCTCGATGCCCGACGCCTGCTCCTGAGAGGCGGCAGATATCTCACCAATGACGTTGGACACGCGCTCAACCGAGCTGACAATCTCAGACATCGTCTGGCCAGCCTGGTCAACCAGCGCCGATCCTTGAGCGACCTTGGCCACAGAGTCCTCGATTAGCCCCTTGATCTCCTTGGCTGCAGAGGCAGAGCACTGTGCCAACGTGCGCACCTCGGAGGCCACCACGGCGAACCCTCGACCCTGGTCCCCGGCTCGAGCCGCCTCCACGGCCGCATTGAGTGCGAGGATGTTGGTCTGGAAAGCAATGCCATCGATCACGGAGATGATGTCCCCGATGCGGCGCGACGAGGCTTCGATACCCCCCATCGTCTCCACTACTTTCCCGACCACTCCACCGCCCTGCCCGGCCACGCGCGAGGCCCCACTGGCCAACTCGCTGGCCTGGCGTGCATGCTCAGCGTTTTGGTGCACGGTGGAGGTAAGCTCCTCCATGGACGCCGCCGTCTCTTCCAAGTTGGCCGCTTGTTGTTCGGTGCGTCGCGACAAGTCGCCATTGCCCGCGGCAATTTCCGTCGACGCGGTATTGATTGCCGTGGATGCCTGCTGGATGCGGGAGACGATATCGGTCAGCTGAGCCACGGTCGCGTTAGCGTCTTCGCTCATCGTCGCAAAGACGCCGCGGAAGTCGCCTTCCATGCGGTGGGTCAAGTCGCCAGAGGCAATGGCCTGAAGCAAGGTGGAGACGGCGCTGAGGCTGTGGTCAGCTGTCTCCATCAGACGGTTGAGGTCCGAAACCATCAATTCAAAGTCGTGCTGGAACGCAGACGTGTTACCGCGGGCGGAGAAGTCGCCGTCGGCAGCCGACACTGCCAACCGCTTGATCTCCGTGTTGATCGCCAGCAGACTTGCTTTGGCAGCGTCCATCGATTCGTGGAGCACGCCCGGGAGCCGGGCAGGCGTCGCGCGTCACGCCGCAGGTCACCGGCCGCATACTCGTTGAGCACTTGGATGGCATCCAGGATGGCCTCAAGGTGCTCGAACACCATTGTGTTCATGCCCTTGGCCAGCTCGCCGTAGACACCGGGCAGGTCCTCCGGAATCCGGTGCGAGATGTCTTCGGCCTCGTGAAGCTTGACCATGACCTTGGTGTCGTTCGAAAAACGCTCCAAGGTGGCAACCATTTGACGGAGGGAGAGCAGCATCTGGCCCGCCTCATCGCGGCTCTGGTAGTCGGTTCGCACGTTGAGGTCGCCATTGGCCACGCTGCGGATAGCGGGCAACGCCTCACCAATGGGCCGGGTGACCGAACGGCTGATCGCCCACCCCAGCACGCTTGCGACCAAGTACAGCACCGCCAAGACCAAGCCTGTGATCGACATCAGGTTGTTGAGGCTTGCTGCGTTGGTTGCGAGTTCAGCCTTCATGCCGCGAAGGCTGTATTCGCTGACTTTATCCATGGCGTCGAATAGCGCCACGCGCTTTGCCCTGGATTCTGTCACCGAGATCGTCTGCGCGGCCTCGGCATCGCCAGCGAGGAGCGCAGCGTGAAGCTGATCGTGGATGACAAAGTAATCGCTCAACGCAGCGCTGACCGGCTTGAACAACGCGGCATCTTCGCCATCGGCGAAGGACCGCAGGTATTGCTTCACCAGCTCGTTGATCTTGGCCTTGCCCGCCACGATCCGCTGTTCGTATTGCTTGACGGCCTCAGCGGAAGTGGCTTCGCTGACCTGGGAGGTTTCGTAGATGCGGAGATCGCCGAACTGCGCACGCATCTCTCCGATGGCATAGCTGCCAGGCGCCCAGACGGACTCAATCCTGGACAACTCCTGCTTCGAATGTGACGCGCGGACAATAGTGAAGATGCCCAACGCCAAGGTCATGCTGGTCGTTATGGCGAATGCCAGCATCAGTTTTTTGGAGATGCTTCCGACGTGGCTTCGTCGGCGCACAGGAAGAACACGGCGTCGCCGTGGCTTGAAGCACTCAACGCGCTATGAATGGAGATAAGCGCGGCGAAAGGAGACCTGACGAAGGCCTCCTGGTAACTGTGGCCTTTGATCTCGCTCGCCGTGGCCAACAGCGCGCGCTTGGCCTGCTCCGCTCGATCAGAAAGCGGCCGATTGCTGGAGTCGGGAAATCCAATGGCGAACGACGTATTCAGGAGCCAGTTCTTGAACGCTGTCTGCAGGACAACGATCTGGTCGCCGTCTTGAAAGTGACGGTGCTGAACGACAGTGCTTCTGATCATGCAAGTAGCGCGCATTGATGGGCAGCAGCGACGTTCGCTTCCAGCGTATCCACTGTAAAGAGGAAGGCTTGCGGTCCAATGCACTCCAAAGGGCGGATGCATGTTGCCAGTCAGCTAGCGCACGTGCGCGCCTGCCGGTTCGCCTCTGCAATCTTTGCCAAGCGCCTCGATCCAGGAATCGATCTGTTTGACGCCGTAGGGCTTGGACAAAACACCCCGATCCCGGTGCCGGCTGATCACATCGTTCGGATGAAGCGTGGAGGTAAAGAAGAAAGCGATGCCATCGCGCCGAAGTTCGTCTGCCAACTTGTATGCACTGCGCCGGGCGTCAGGGCTGGCGGGCACATCCAGAATGACGACGTCGACGTGCCCCGCTTGCGCTGCGCGCAAGGCTCCTGAGCTGAATTCCAAGCATTCGACGTCATAGCCGAGCTCTCTTAGTTCGACTCCAACCAACTCACAGATGGAGGTTTCAATGTCCACGAAGAGAACGTTCATGTGGATTGCCGTTCCACAAGGTCGGGTCAAATTTTCCACACGGTCAGCAGCTGGTTCAAGCTAGTTGGGACGACTTCTGCTTTCGGCAAAGCGCACAAGGAGATCCATCGCCGTTGAATTCATTGCGTCCGCATCGCCCCGCTGAGAGAAGCTGGCCCAGTCTGCCATCGCGATGCTCTGCAGCTGGCCCTCCTTGGCCAAAAACAGCCGCATAGGCCACCGCGGCAGCCGACGTTGCGAGACACGCCCGCGTGCCAACTCGATGAAGTTCAGGTGGCTGCGCACTTCGGATGCCCTGGCGTAGGCAACGCGAAGGCCATCCGGTGGACCCTCCAGGTAGGACAGGAACCGGGCCCCGTCGCACAAGGTCACCCCGGTCACGCCGGCCTGTCTGTTGAACCGCTCCGCGTCGGCTATCAACTCAACCAGCCGCCCAAGGCTAAGGTAGGGGCTGGCCTCACTCACAAAAACCACCGCACGGTTTGGCATGACACGCTCCTAAGATTGCTTCAGACCCAACAACCTGACGGGTCGGGAAGAGCAGCAAGTGCTACACGGCAACCTTTGATTTTGCCTTCCAGGCGCCTGTTTCCAGATCCTTCCGCAGCACCCAGTCCTTCGCCGGAATCTTTGCCCCACGGGCGGTCAGGTAGTCCGGCATGAATAGCATGATCTCCCCCCCTTGAATCAGACAGCTGGTCGAGAGGACCACGCCGTCACTGAGCTCGACCAAGCAGGTGGTTCTCTCGCCCAGTTCAGCCTGCTCGCCTGTCAGGGACGCGGTGGCCCCTGGGTAGATGTGGCTGTGAGTAAATTCCAACCGCATGGCATGCCCCTGTCGAATGCCTCAAATTCATGACTCCCCTGCTTCCACTGTGCAACGTGAATCGGGCGGCCTACAGAGGAAATCCGTTACCCATCACTGCGGAACGTCATCGAGACGATTGCCGACCAATGCGGCAAGCCGCTCCATCCCCGTTTCTGGGATGAATTTCCCTCCGAAGCGTTGGGAGAAATTCACCCAGTTCGACCTCATCAGTGCTTTGAGCTCGGCTTCTGAAATCCGCAGGAAGAGCAATGCATGCGCAGGGAACCGCAACTGCTGGATGGATCCCCGCGCCAGCTCAACGATTTCGGTATGCAGGGTGAAGGACTGGGTGTAAACGGAGCTCGCAGCCACCGCACTCGCTGTGCCTTCCAAATACGTTAAAAACCTGCTGCCGTCGAAGCATACAACTGCACGCGAGCCGCACTTGGCATTGAACTCTCGGCCTGCACGCATGACTTCGGGCAAGCGCTCCTCACCGATCTCTTCCACAGCCGCGCTTACGAACACCACCGCACACTTAGACATTACGGGCTACCTTTCACTCGGCACCAGTGCAAGCCGGCCAACGTGGATCAGCTGTGTACAAAACGCAGGCCAGCTTGAATTTCAGTTTTCAGTTGCGCTATTCCTGAACCTTTAAGAGTGCACCATGGCTAGCCCCGTCCCCGACTCAAGTTGGCTGCAAGAGCGATGACCTCGCTAGGGATCACGGCCCCGAGGTGCGCGAGAACCGCGGCTTGGACGACCTCTGTGTTGCAGAGGAAGAATATCCCGTCTCGCGGCCCAGCCGACGTCAGAGACCGGTTGACACTGATCACCGAAGCTGGCACATCGCTCACGAACACTTCGTGAAACTTCGACCCCGCAAAGCGCGCTTGGAGGGCTCTCCGACTTGCTTTCGTGTCCTGCCGTAGCTCCACACCGTATTTTCCAGACAATCCGATGCCACTGGCGGTAAATACGTAATGATTTTTAAACGAGGTCAACCACACCAGAATCGGTCCGCCCTCGGCGAGAACGCGTCTGTGAGCAAGCTTGCTACGTATCATCGGGCTGCTCGTTGTTGGCCTGATTGATCGATTCGTCCCTCTTGTGGCTCCGTGGGCGGCGCGAATTGCGAGCTACGAACGATGGACAGGATCAGTATCCGACAGCGGCAGCGGTGAGAGCAACGCCTGCGCGCCGCCCGTCATTCTGGCCGTCCGGGTAGATGGGCTCCACGCACCACAAACGGCCGATCTGTAAGCGAAACAAACCGAGCGGGCTGTGTAGGGCTTAAATCCTTTGGCGGCCCGACAGGCTCAGCCGAAGCGATCATTGCTCCGCCGATTCAGACCCCCGGTGCACGCGAGACAGACGCCAGCCACCGTGCGACTTGAAATAGCCGGTGTCGCCCGTCAACGAATAGCGGACTCCGGCCCAAATCGATGTCGCTACGGAGCTGTGCCAAGCGCGAGCCTTCTGGTAGGCGTAGTGAAACGAACGCATCATCTCGCTCTCCTGCGGCGCAACCATTCCCGGCAGGACGGCGCCTTGAAGAGCGCGATTACAAGCTGGAGCAGCGCCAGACCAGTTGCGGAAGCCAAGATAACCATAGCAAGAGACAAAAGTAGTTCCATGATGGGGTCCTACAGTCCCACGGGTTGGCAGCAAGTCATAGCGCCCGGGCCATTGGCGCTCAGCGGCCCCCTGTCCGCTTGGGGGTGAAGATCGCCGCAACCGCGTGACATCGGCGTGAAAGTCATCTGCCGATCGTTTGCCTATGAATCCACCCAAAGGTACCCCTGCATCGGCGCTCTACCCCAGCCAAGTCGAGTTGATTGAACGGTTCAGGCAATGTGCCTATTTCCATCAGTTAGCCTTGCCAATCTTTCGGAAGAATCATCCGACACTGGCCGCTACGTTACCGATGGGTCAACTCCCGCACGTTGACCGTTCGACACAGTTTCCCCGCCGCTTCTAAAATCAACCGAGTAGATGCGGCGCTGGTGCGCAATCGATCGCGGATGAGGCGCCAAGAAAAAGCCTCCGGCGGACATCTACGCCCGATCAGCTTTAGCCGCTGAGGCCAATGGCAGGCAGCAGCTAGCTTCAATTCCCTCTGCCGCACCACACCCTCACCCATCAGTTTCGATATCAAGACTTAGGCCTTTACCGCTGCATCCTGATTTGATCGCATGCAGGACCAGATGCAACAGCAAGCCAGACGAACCAAGGCCCTTCGCGTGTGACCGCGGTGATCTGCGCTTGAATGGGGATTCTCGCCCCCGTCCCCCGTTGCCGGGTGAGATGGCCTCGACGGCACACCCACGGTAACCAAAGCTCTTCGGGCCACCATCAGGGGCCCATGGGCATCCGGTGTCAGACTTCTTCCCGGAACACGTCGAATTTCTCGGCCAGCCACTGCTCCACGGTTTTCCCTTTGAGCTCTTGGGCCAAGTAGCTGGCGCACAACGAGCTGCCGTCCGAACGCAGGTTGGCCACCGTGTGCGCAGCCATGACTGCAGCCCCAAACAGGTGCCCCTGGGTGCGCCCGTTTTCCTCCCACCCTTTGGGCAGCGATTCAATGGCCGCCAAGGCTTCTTGCCCTGACAGGTATTGGATGCAAGTCAGGTAGGACCATTGGAGGCCCACTTCCTCGCGCAAGCGCCTGCCGGCGGCCTTCTCGTCCAATCGGCCCTCGGCACTGTCCAGCAGCACGTGGGCGGCCGCGATGGCTTTGCCTTGCGGCGAGAGCCGGCTCTTCTTCTTGGGGCACAGGCCGCGCATGATCAGGCCTTCTTGCCGGCCTTCTTGGCGACGGCTTTCTTCGCAAGTTTCTTGACGGCCTTCTGGGCGGCCTTCTTCACCGGCTTGCCCGCCTTCTTGACCACCTTGCCCGGTGCCTTCTTCGATGCGCCATGGGCCGGGGGAACTTCGCTCCGGGGTTGGCCTGAGCCCACGCCTTGCCCTCGGCGGACTTGGCCCACGCGGTGAAGGCCTTGGGGGCCAAATCCCGACCTGCCCACGTCTCACCGGTTGGGAGGCGATACTTCGGCGCGACCTTGCCCAGCTTGCGGCCCTTTCGGGGTCCCGGGGCAGCATTGGCGGCGTGCGCCGGCTTGGCGTCGATCGTTTCTCCGATGAGCTTGGCCACCTGCCGCCGCTGGGCCGGACTGAGGACCTTCGCATACTTCTGCAGGACCGCCAGGGCTTTGGGCACCTCGCCGTCGCGCTTCTCCACCAGTTTCTTCTGGGCTTAGAGCTGTTTGATTTCGGCGTTGAGGGATTTCAGGGTGGTCAGGGCCAAAGGAGCGCTCCGGTAGGGAATCCAACGGTTATAGCCCATCGTTCCTAGCATGGCCACCCGAACGGGCCCCATCTTGACACCCACCACCCTGGGGCGCGATAACTCCCTTGCCGCGAGGGGAAATGCCCCCGGCGTATTGCCTGCTTAGCTCAAGGCAACAGGTTCCCGATTCGATCGCACAAGCGACGACGGGATGGTTTTTCCTGTTTTTTGAGATCTAAGCATGCCCAAACTCCAACGGTTGAGAACCGAGGCTTTCCTCGCCCAGAAGGGCCGGTGCTGCTATTGCAGCCTGCCGATGTGGAACGCCTCTCCCGATGAACTAAGGCCGTTCGGCCTGAGCGCCAAAACGGCCACGCCGCTCCGTTGCACCGCTGAGCACCTGGTGGCCCAGCAAGAGGGCGGCAAGGACGTGGTAGGCAACATCGCTGCCGCCTGCTGGCTCTGCAACATGCGCCGGCACAAACGCAAGTCGCCGCCCTCCCCCGAGGCTTACCGCGCGTTCGTGCAGAAACGCTTGGCGAAGGGCAAGTGGCACCCGCCGAGCGTGGCCAAGTTGCGCCTCAAAACGCGTGGAACGCAACCACCCGACGGATGAGTTCCGCCACGCTCACGTGCTGCCGCTGCGCCTCGCGGCGGACGCGGTCGGCCAGGTCTCGGGAAGCCCGGATAGGCGGCAAGCGGTCGTCCCTGGGGCCGGCAACGGGAGAGCGCAGCAGTTGGGGGCGCGCCAGGTAGGCGGTGAGCCATTGGCGCACGGCTTCGCTCTCGCTCACCCGGCTGCTCTAGCGCGTGCGGCCAATGCCTGGCGCAAGGTTGAAGAAAGGGACACTTTCGGCAGCACGGCCGTCAAGGGAGGCTTGGACGTCAGCGTCACAGCCTCTGCCTCAGTCGGCCCACGGGGGCTGGGCGGAAGAAGCGCTCCAATCGTTTGGTCTCCAGCAACGCTTCCATGAAGGCCCCCATGGCGTGGGTATAAGCGTCCTCGCTGGCCGCCAACCGCAAGCTCAGCGCAAGCCGTTCCCACTTTCCGTTCGGTGCGCATGCGATGGCGAACAACCAGTGGTGCGTCCAGTCATCCTCCAACCGATCGGATGCAACGAAGAGCACCCGGTGATCACGCTGGAACGGCAGGAACGACAGCGCCTGGTCAACCGCATGGCGGTGGGCAGCCTGTAGCCGTGCCCTCTCCTCGCCGTCGGTGTCCAGTAACGCCGCGAACCCTTTGGGCAGGCGCAACGAAACGCGGTAGCCCGCCGCCCGGGCGTGGTGGCCCTCGCCTTCGCACAACCGCTGCTGCCCATCGAAATCCTGGCCCATAGCGAAGCGCCGCATGGCCTCCTCGGTCACTGGCCCACCGGGCTTCAACTGGGTCAACCACGCACCACCCCAGCGCAACGCGGCCAAGGGCGCCTCCAGCAGTTCTGCGAAGGCGAACCCATCGGCGAACACGTCCTCCCGGCAGAGGCAGGTGAGTTGCAGGTTCATGGGATCACCCTCATAGCCGTGCCCTACTATTAGGAACGGCTTTCGTTGCGCCAGGGAGAGTCGCATCCAAACGCAGGGCCTCTTGTTCCGTTTCCCATCTGCATAGGCGATCGCGTATTTCCGGACGTTGCTGTTCGAGCCACGCATCGGGACGTGGCTCTGCATTGACAAACTGCAACCAAGCCTTCGAACGCGGATTGGCCCCTGCCTGCAACAACAGGTCGAGCAGCTCCACGTTGCCCGCCAGATAGGCGAAATAGATAGGTGACCGCCTTATCTCGCCACAGTCGTAATCCGCGTCCGGATCTGCGCCAGCTTCGAGCAGCACGCGACAAACCTCGAGCCACCTTCGCCCATTTTCTTCCCATGGACTGTCCTGCATAACAGCAAGAATAAGTGGCGTTTTTCCATCTTTTCGCTCCCGAGCGTTCACATCAGCGCCATCTGCAATCAACTGCTCAAGCTCCCTCAGCTGGAACCCTCCTTCGCGGTCGAATAGCTGAAAGATGGGTGGCATCCGGCGATGCCTTCTCCATTTACCCATGCGTTTCTCAATGACATAGCGGGGGATCAGGATTGGAGACAGCAGCGTCAATACAAGGAACTCCACGCGAACCTTCCAGATCGGCTCTTGAAATAGATTTGGTGGGTTACGCAAATCCTTTAACCATCCCCGCATACCCTTTTTTATACTTGCCACGAAATTCATGTCAGCCCCCATGGAATACATTTGTATCCCTTCAGATCCATGCAAGCAGAAAGGGACATCCTGTCCAGAGGGCTTTACTGACTAAAGCGGAAAAACGCTGGGGTTGCACGACAGTTTGCCAAACTGTCACCCTCCCCTTGCGCGTTTCCGCTACAGCGGAAAATCAGTGGGTCAGGAGGACGCATGGCCAACACCGACTTACTCGCTGCAATTCAACAGCGCAACCCCGCCCAGGTGGCCCTGGCGATCGGGCGCGGGGCCCAACCCAACGCGCAAGGCCTCAGTCAGGCGCTCCCAGGTTCCGTCGGGGGCGCAGGCGGTGGCGAACAGCCAGTGATGCGTCCAGTCGCCCCCCAAGCGATCGGACGCGACAAACAGCACCTGGTGATCCCGTTGGCATGCCAGCGACAACAACGCACGTCCAACGGCTCGAAGGTGGGCGAACCGCAGCAGGTCGCGTTGTTCCGCGTCAGCCATCGCCAACTCATCGATAAATCCCTCCGGCAGGCGAAACCCCACCCGGTAGCCCGCTGCACTTTCGTAATGAGCGGCGCCCTCCCACAATTGCTGAATCCCATCGAAGTCCTGGCCCAACGCGAAGCGCCGCATGGCTTGCTCGGTCACCTGTCCGCGCAACTTCAACACAGACAGGCACGAACCGCCCCAGCGAAGCCTGTCCAAAGGTGTCCCCAACAGCGCACTGAAAGAAATGCCGTGGGCGATGATGTCCTGGCGACAGAGGCACGAGAGATCAATCACCAGAGGCCTTCCTTCTTGCACGCCTCAGGGTATTGGCTGGAATGGCTGCAAGGACGTTCCAGAATGTTCTTCGAAAACTCATAAGCGCCAAGCGCGTAGTCGGCCTCCCAATCCACCAACTCCTTGTTGTCGCCTTTCAGGCAAACCGCCCATTGGTAGCGCTTAACCTCATCCTCTCCCCTCTGGAAGAGCTTGTAAGCCTCTATCTTCTCAGTGCCCGGCACGTTCATCCGGTAGAGCACCTTAAAATTGTCGGCTGCCGCCACACGCGCCTCGTTCAGCCTGCAAGTCAGCCCATCTTTTTCCCACGTTCCATCGGAGCATTCTTTGGGAACGCCCTCGTCGGCCACGGCAATGATCTCGGCAGCCATGGGCATCGCCTCCTCGATCGCCTGCGCCCTCTTGGTTACCGCATCCTTCTTTTCCAGCTTCTCCGTCAAAACGGCGATGGTGAAGAGGACGCAAAAAAGCGCCGACATCCCCAGGGTGAACTTACCAACCTCGCTCAGGATGTCCCACGCCCGGTCCCAACCCTTCATGCACCCTCCTTTCTGGAATACGTTTGTATTCCTTCTCCCCCATGCAAACAGAGAGCGGCGCGGTGTCCAGGGCTTCGGGACGGCTAAACTCAGAATGTGCGGCCTCTGGCCGACAGATTCAGAAGCCCGCATCCTCCACCGACCTTGAAGGCACCCATGCCCGTCTCTGATCCCCTCGCGTTCGACCTGCTGCGGGCGTTCGCGCAGTTGGAGTTTCGCCTCAAGAGCGACCCAGGCTTTCTTCGGGCCGGTCCCTACCGAATGGCCCAGGTGAACTGGCCTGCGGTGGATGAGGCGGTGTCACGGCTGGACGATCCACTCTTCTTCGATCGGGTGTCGGACAGCACGCGCGAGCAAATCCTCACACCTCCACGTGATCGCCCGATGGTCCAGGAGGTGGCGGTGATCAACGGCCTCAACCACGCTGTCTTCCAGCGCCTGCCCCTTCATCAATCCAATGCCCGCGCTTTGATCGAAGCGGCACGCCGCGTGCGCAACAACCTCTTCCACGGGGGCAAGGAGGAGCCGCATTTGGGCGATGATGACGAGTGGGCCGCCGCCGCACTGGACGTGGCCGAGTGCCCGCTTCACCTGCTGAACTATGGCACGCTTAGATCGGGGGTAGGCCCGTGGGGGAGATGGGACGCCCATGCTTTACCTGAAGACCGAATAGCTTGTCGCCGGCAGACACCGGCCGACCGGTAAGCTGCTGTGCGCGCGGCAGCAGATCCAAGAGCACGCATCATAGGATGATAAAGTCCGCCCCAGCTGGACAGCTGATCTGACATTGGAGTTGCAATGGACCTAGAAGTGATCGAAGCAGTGCTGCTGAAATGGGCTCGCCAAGAACCTATCATCGCGAAGATCCACTTGTTCGGGAGCCGGCTAAGAGGCGATCATCGCCCCGACAGCGACATTGACATCGCGGTGGAGCTTGATCTTTCAGCGGCACCAGGAGTCGACTTTAGCGATGGGTTCGCGACCTTCAGCCGATACTCCGAGCACTGGGAGGCCGAACTAGCGCAACGACTGCCCATCCCGGTTGACTTGGAGTTCTACCATGGCCCCGAGGAAACCCCGATCCTCCATGCGGGGCTCGAACGGTCGGGAAAGCTCATCTACGAAAAGTTTCGTTAGAACATCGCGCTCCGGAGCACCTAACGCCGCCGCCCCAGCCCCGACTTCCGCCCTGAGCCACGAGCGCTTCGATTCCACCATTTCACTATTTCGATGGAACCAAGCGCTCACCCGGGCTACTCAAAGAGACAACACCGGTTAAATGTCGTGCTGTTTGACAAAGCGAGATACCTTCTGCGCCTCAAGGTCTTTGTTCCAGGCCTTTGCAAAATCGTCTGGAACATCTAGGTTTGCCTCGTCGAACTTTACGGTAGCCGGCAATTCACGCCAGAACAGTTCAATAGACGCAGCAAAGTCATCGACGTGAACATCCGACACCTCCATGTCGGTGTCGTCGAACAAGTTCCATCCGTGAGAACTTGCTCGCAAGAACTCCGGGTAGCGCAGCTGGAGATCGTCCAATGACTTCCCCTCCCCGTGCTTGAACACATTGACGACCAACCGCATGGCATCAATGCGTGGGTAACAGGCGAGAGCAGAAAGGTCCAAGCCGATGGCTTCAAGCAACCTCTCCAGCTTCGCGCTATCCAGCTTCCAAAGAGCGCGCCGCGTGTTGTCGCCGATCACCAACTTGGGCCACCTAAACTCACGAACGAGGAAGCGTCGAAATGTCTTGTCCCAATGGTGATACATGCCAGCCACCACACTGAGGCGGGTTCGATCATGCATCTCACTTAGA
Organism: Stenotrophomonas maltophilia group sp. Smal13; assembly: GCF_030236855.1. NCBI lineage: Bacteria > Pseudomonadati > Pseudomonadota > Gammaproteobacteria > Lysobacterales > Lysobacteraceae > Stenotrophomonas > Stenotrophomonas maltophilia group sp. Smal13. Next base: position 2,515 of record NZ_JASJSQ010000092.1, on the reverse strand, counting down.
AGCTGGTAGAACTCGACGCCGTGATCGCGCGCAGCGTCCGCTAGATCGCCAGGGTCGTGCCAGTCAGGGTCGAAGGACTGACCGCTGCGCTCCCAGTGCTCGGATTCCGCTTGATCGGCCTCCGCCTCAATGTTGGCGAACTGAGACAGAAGGCGGGTCTTGGCCTGCTCAACGTAGAACCGATGCTCCGAGACGCGGAGCTCCCGTTCGGAATCCACCAGCTGATAGGCGCTCCACTCGCGGCCGCTCATGCCGGCTGAACCGCAGGCGGGGCATCCAGCCATTCGATCAAGGATCGAATGCCATCTGCGTCCGAGCAGCAATCTTCCAGTGGCTCGCTCTCCAATCGGACTTGGAGAGATAGCCAGGCGTGTTCCGACTTCTCCGAAATCCCAAGGTGAGGCTCAATGGCACCAGCGCCCCACAACCAAAGGCCTTGAGCACGCAGTTTCTGTATTAAAGCAGCGATGTGGGGCTTTGCTTGGTCATCGGCCGCAAGCAACTCGAATGCCTTCGAAGCCGGCCCTTGAATCCCCTTGCAAGGCAACGCTCCGTCTAAAGTCACGACGCCCGCGCCTGCCATCCTCGCGAGAACGTTCTTGCACGCAGCAACATCGGGATCATCCGCCTGCAGGAAACCATGCTTTGTTGCTTGGCGGAAAGCGAAATCCAAGTCCACGATGGCACACGCAGGCAACCCTAGGGCAGACAAAACTTCCATTGACTTACGAGTATCCGAGACCCCACTCATCGCAACAATTGCCAACGATGACTGCCCCATGGTTTTGCCCGCCACCAACTGGAAGATGGATGGCAACAGCCGGAGTTCGGTCTTCCCTTCTGTGAGCACGACTTTGTCGGCAAACAATATCTGAGACGAATTTGTCAGGCTGAATAGCTGCTGGAGTTGATGCGTGGGATTGTCCACCAATTGTTCTACGACGGATTGCATGCGCGGACGGGCTTTGGTTCCCTCCGGATGCTTTTTCGTCATTAGCAGAGCGTTCTTCGCGTCCTTGGCCAAGATCATCTGAGCAGAGTGGGTTGAGAACACGACCTGATATCCAGCCTCTGACAACGCACGCAAGGCTTCACGCACCTGCTCCACTGCAAAGGGGTGCATGAAGAGTTCCGGCTCGTCCACCAGCAGTAGCGTTACTCCGCCCGCAGCCGCTGCTCCACGCTTGAGATCCGCCAGATGCCGGACCATGGCCATCTGGATGGCGCGCTGCGCGCCATGGCCGTATGACCCGAAGGCACGTCCACGCCCCTCCCCTTCGTAAACTTTGACAGTTCCCGCCTTAATGAGGTCATTGAAGACCGGCACTGGGAAATCCAGCTTGATGTGGATACCAGGAAAAAGATCCGAAATCTTACGATTGATTGAATCGTCGATGCGACCCAACTCTTTAAAACGATCCCCACCTTCTGCAGAGATCATTCCTAGGATGGCTGCCAAGTGCGGGGTCAAGGCCTCCTCGTGCTGCTCTTGGATAGCGGCAAGCATCGAGGCCAGCAGCTTGCCGATCGTGGTCGTCGTCTTGGCCTTACTGGCGTCCTCCTCAGCATTCTCCATTGCTCCGATGCGAATAGGATCTGGAAAGAGTGCTGAGATGGCGTTATCGATGCCCGTAGGGTTCGGCTCCCAGTCGCCTGTGTCGGGATTCATCACGGTCAGTTCGGTGTCGCCCCCAGGCACCTGCTGTTCGCGACGAACCATCAGCGCCCCGTCCCGAACGTGTCCTTCAATCTTCTTTCGGTGCTTTTGCTCCAGGACCGCCAGATCAGCCTCGGTGATCCCACGCAGTGTTCCCATCACTTGCACCGGCAGGGTCGGCTCGTGGAAATCTTCCACACCAAGCTTTGCCTTACGCACGAGCCATTGGAGCGCGGTAAGACAATTGCTCTTCCCGCAATTATTCAACCCAACCAGCGGTGTAAAGCTGGTCAGCTGCAAGCTTGTGGAAACACATGATCTAAAATTCAGAACATCCAAACTTGAGATGTAGACAGCCATTCCATTGCCCCCTGTTATCCTGATTACTTACCGATCGCTGCAGCTGATCGGTAAGGCTGCTGTTGTTTTCATCCCTCAACTGCGCGATGAGGCAGACGGCCCGCCCGTCGCTGCGCTCGGCCCACAACTGTCCGACCAGGCGCCCTCCCATTTTCCGGCCAGCCGTAGATCAGTCCCCGCCGTTGTAGTCCACCACCAGCAGGAGCCCTTCAGCAAGACGAGCGACGAAGCCTGGTTAGCCCCGAAGGTCTACCGTTGCCCAGCATATCAATCATTTATCACAACAATACTTTCGGCGATACTACCCTTTCCAGCCTTCAGATTCAGATCCATGGACCAGGGACAGTAGTGCTCCGGAGGTGATGAGCCTCCTTGCGGCAGTCACACGGTAGATGAGCCGTCATGCGAACCAGGCAATCGCTACGCACGACCTCCAAACCACCAGAGGACACGGCTTGTTGGCCCAAGCATTGTTCATAAGCAGCATATGAGCCCCCT
>NZ_JASJSQ010000091.1:0-19907 GCF_030236855.1 Stenotrophomonas maltophilia group sp. Smal13 | reverse complement strand
TGGCGCCATGGATGGCGCCATCGAGCCCCCATGGATGGGTTTACGGCGTGTCCTGCCTGCCCACACCGCCCCGCCATCCCACGGAATACCCGCTTCTGCCGTTGCTGTTGCTTCGGCTTCTGGCAGGTGCAGGGCTGCAAGCCCTGCCGAAACCCCCTTACCGCACTTGCTCCTGCTTGCGCACGATCGCCATCGCGATCTCCAGCGACTGCTCGTAGTTCAACCGCGGGTCCACCGTCGAACGGTAGGCGCGCTCCAGGTCACGTTCGGTCAGTTCGCGCGCGCCACCGGTGCACTCGGTCACGTCTTCGCCGGTCAGCTCCAGGTGCACACCGCCCAGTCGCGTACCTGCGGCCGCGTGCAGATCGAACGACATCTCCACTTCGCCACGCACGTTGTCGAAGCGGCGTGTCTTGAAACCATTGGCAGTGCTTTCGGTGTTGCCATGCATCGCATCGCACACCCACAGCACGCGGCGGCCATCGCGCTTGACCGCATCCAGCAGCGGCGGCAGCTTCTCGGCGATCTGCGCTGCACCCATGCGGTGAATGAAGCTCAGTCGACCCGGCTCGTCATGCGGGTTGAGCACATCAATCAGGCGCAGCAGCTGGTCCGGCGTCACCGATGGGCCGACCTTGATCGCGATAGGGTTGCGCACGCCACGCAGGTATTCCACGTGCGCGCCATCGAGAGCGGCCGTGCGCATGCCGATCCACGGGTAGTGCGTGCTCAGGTTCAACCAGCCCTGCTGGCGCGGCACCTGCCGGGTCAACGCCTGTTCGTAGGGCAGCAGCAGCGCTTCGTGCGACGTGTAGAAGTCGATGCGGTTGAGGTTGTGCACGCGGGCCCCGGCCAGGGTCTCCATGAAGTGCACCGCATCGCCGATCGACGCCACCATCTTCTGGTACTCGGCAGCCAGCGGCGAATGCCGCACCCACTCCAGGTTCCAGTACTCGGGGTGGTGCAGGTCGGCGAAACCGCCGTCGATCAGCGCACGCACGAAGTTCATGGTCATCGCCGAGTGCGCGTGGGCCTGCAGCATCCGCTTCGGATCCGGCAGCCGTGCCGCTTCGGTGAAGGCCGGCGCGTTGATGACATCACCGCGGTAGCTGGGCAGGGTCACGCCGTCGCGGGTCTCGGTATCGGCCGAACGTGGCTTGGCGTACTGGCCGGCGAAACGGCCGACGCGGATCACCGGCTGGCGCAGGCCATGCACCAGCACCAGGCTCATCTGCAGCAGCACCTTCAGCCGGTTGGAAATGGTGCCCGATTCGCAGTCGCTGAAGTTCTCCGCGCAGTCGCCGCCCTGCAGCAGGAAGCGCTTGCCTTCCTGCGCCTCGGCCAGCTGCTGCTTCAGCGCCAGGATTTCCCAGGAGGTGACCAGCGGCGGCAGCCGCTTCAGTTCGTGCAGAGCGGCGTCCAGCGCCACCGGGTCCGGGTAGGTCGGCATCTGCAGCGCGGTCTTGCCACGCCAGCTCTCCGGCGACCAGGCGGCGCCAGTGGCGGCTGCGGCGGGATCGGGCACGGGCGGAACGGCGGACAGGCTCATTGCAGACTTCCGGGATGGGGGGCGGTCATGGTCGCAGAGCCAGCCGCTGGCGCAAAGGGCCGACCTGCTCGGCCAGGCCGCCTGAACGGCAGGGAAAGGCCGATGCGAGCAGCCAGATCCCGCATGGTCAGCCGCTCAAGGTAGGCGCATGATCTGTTACGGAGTAACACTTCTACGTCATGGACCGGCCCCTTCCACGCCCTGCCATCACTCTTCCCATCATGAAGCCCTCGCCCCTCGCTACCGGCATCACCTTCGCCCTGGCCCTGGCCCTGGCCAGCCTGCCCGCCTTCGCGGCCGCCGCCAATGGCGCCGGGCCTGCGGTCAAGGACCTGGACACGGTCACCGTCAGCGCCCAGCTCGACCAGGCCCGCAACGCGTTGTCGCCGGACATCGGCAGCAGCCAGTACCAGATCACCGCCGAGGACATCCAGAAGCAGCCGCTGGGCGCCTCCGCGCCGCTCAGCCAGGTGCTGCTGCAGGCACCCGGCGTGGTCCAGGATTCCTATGGCAGCGTGCACGTGCGCGGCGACCACGCCAACCTGCAGTACCGGATCAACGGCGTGTTGCTGCCCGAATCGATTTCCGGCTTCGGCCAGACCCTGGATGCGCGCACCATCAAGAGCATCCGCCTGATGGACGGCGCGTTGCCGGCGCAGTTCGGCGAGCGCACCGCGGCGGTGGTCGACATCACCACCCGCAATGGCGCCGAGCTGGGCAACGGTGGCAGCGCCGGACTGACCACCGGCTCGTTCGGCAAGGTGAATCCGAATGCCTCCTGGTGGGGCAACCAGGGACGCTGGAGCTGGTTCCTGACCGGCAACTACGACCAGAACGAAGTCGGCCTGGAGAATCCGACCAACTCGCGCAAGCCGCTGCACGACGATACCCACCAGGGCAAGGCCTTCGCCGACCTGACCTACCTGGTCAACGAGAACACCCGCCTGAGTGTGTTCGCCGGTTTCGCCAACAACCGTTTCCAGATTCCGGTCAATCCAGGGCAGACGCCGCAGTTCGGTTACCTGGACACCACCACCTTCGATTCCAGCCAGCTGGATGAGACCCAGCGCGAGACCACCCGCTTCGGCATGCTGGTACTGCAGGGCACGCTGGGCAGCACCGCCTACCAACTGTCCGCCGGGCAGCGCTACAGCGATGCAGCGTTCAACCCGGACGTCGTCGGCGATCTGGTGTTCAGTGGCGTCGCCTCGCAGGTGCAGCGCAGCAACCGTGCCAACACCCTGCAGGCCGACTTCTCCACACCACTGGGCAACGACCACACGCTGCGCTACGGCTTGTACGGCAACTACGAGCACGCACGGGCCAGCAGCAACAGCTGGGTGTTCCCGGTTGATGACGGCGGCCAGCAGTCCAGCACCACGCCGCTGCTGATTCCTGACCACAGCGCCTTCCATGCCAGCACGCTGGCGTTGTACGTACAGGATGAGTGGAAAATCGGCGACGACTGGACCGTCAACTACGGTCTGCGCGGTGACCGCTACAAGGCCTTCGGCCGCACCGAGGGCCAGCTCAGCCCGCGCGTGGGCGTGGTCTGGAATGCCAGCGACAGCACCACCGTGCATGCCGGCTATTCGCGCTATTTCACGCCACCGGCCAGTGAACTGATCGCCAGCAGCGACATCGCCCTGTACGACGGCACCACCAACCAGCAGCCCAGCGGCGGCAACAACACGCCGCTGGCCGAGCGCAGCGACTACTACGACATCGGCGTCTCGCAGCAGCTGGGTGAACACCTGACCCTGGGCCTGGACGCTTACGACCGCCGCGTCGCCCGCCTGCAGGACGAAGGCCAGTTCGGCGCCGCCTACATCTACTCGACCTTCAACTACCGCCGCGGACACATCCGTGGCCTGGAGTTCAGTGCCGACTACAGCAACGGCCCGTTCAGTGCCTACTTCAATGCGGCGCTGAACAAGGCCATCGGTACGGATGTCATCACCAGCCAGTACAACCTCGATCCCGAGGCGCTGGCCTATGTGGCCAACCACTGGATCCACCTCGACCACGACCAGAAGCTGACGTCGTCGGGGGGGCTCAGCTACGCCTTCGCCGGGCACAACCGGATCGGGGCCAACTACGTGCTCGGCAGTGGCCTGCGTTCGGACATCGAGGGCGTACCCAACGGTGGCGAGCTGCCGTCCTACCTGCAGGTGAACCTCAGCGCCGGGCACGACTTCAACGTCGACAGCGGCCATCCACTGCATGTGCAGCTGGCGGTGATCAACGCGTTGGACCGCAGCTACCAGCTGCGCGATGGCGGTGGCGTCGGCGTGTTCGCCCCGCAATGGGGACCGCGCCGCGGCGCCTACCTGAGCCTGCAGCAGGATTTCTGAGCTAGTGCCGGCCGCTGGCCGGCATTCCCGCGGTGTGCCGGCCAGCGGCCGGCACTACCCTGCTTCAGCGCTTGACCTTGCGCAGCGACACCACCAGCGCCCACAGCGCCAGCAGCACGAACCACACGCCCGACCACATCGGCATGGTCAGGCCCATGAAGGTCCAGTCGATGTTGCCGCAGTTGCCGGTACCAGTCAGCACCGTGCGGAACACTTCCAGCGGCCCCATGGTCTCGCTCAGGAAGGCCAGCGGCGGGCCACAGGTGGACCCCATTTCCGGCGGCAGCATCTGCACGTAGACGTGGCGCGCGGCGATGCCGACACCCACTGCGGCGGCAATGAACGCCAGCACGCCATAGGTCGCGCGTCCGGGGCGGTTGGACGGACCATGCAGTGCACCGATCAGGAACAGCAGGCCAAGCGCAGCGAAGGCCAGGCGCTGGAAGATGCACAGCGGACACGGCTCCAGGCCCATCTTCAGCTGCAGGAAGATCGCGTAGCCAAGCAGGCCCGCGCAGATCAGGAAGCCCAGGAAGAACTGGGCGCGGAAGGGCCAGCGCAGTGGATTCATCGTCAACGCTCGAATGGATCAGGCGCCAAGCGTAACCGAGAGTGCGCGCCATTCGAACCGCCACAGGTGACGCCTGTCGGAACGGTGTGGGTCAGAGCCCTGTCCTGCAGAAAGGGATCCGCCCCCGGAAACGCAAAAGCCCGGCAGAGGCCGGGCTTTCGCTGTGTCGCATTGGAGCGGTCCGATTACTCGGCCACTTCCTCGGCCACGACCGGACGGTCAACCAGCTCGACGTAGGCCATCGGCGCGTTGTCGCCAGCGCGGAAGCCGCACTTCAGCAGACGCAGGTAGCCGCCCGGACGGTTCGCGTAGCGCGGGCCCAGGATGGTGAACAGGTTGCCCACGGCTTCGTTGTCGCGCAGGCGAGCGAACGCCAGACGGCGGTTGGCGACGGAGTCGACCTTGGCCAGGGTGATCAGCGGCTCGGCAACGCGGCGCAGTTCCTTGGCCTTCGGCAGGGTGGTCTTGATCAGCTCGTGCTTGAACAGCGAGGCAGCCATGTTCTTGAACATCGCTTCGCGGTGGGCGCTGGTACGGCTGAACTTACGGCCAGACTTCTGGTGACGCATGGTGATATTCCTTGGTTAATGATGAGACTGTGCGGATCGTTGTCGCCATCCTGGCGTTGCTGCGCGGACTGCGGTTGGTCCTGGCCACCCGTCCTGGGCGACCTGCCGCGCGAACCTGGGGTTCGTCGTGGCATGTTGTGTTGCGTTGAAGGCCCCACCGCGAACGGTGGAGCCTTCAGGCATTACCGATATCAGCCCAGCATGCCGTGGCTGGCGACACCGGCCGGCGGCCAGTTCTCCAGCTTCATGCCGAGCGACAGGCCGCGCTGAGCCAGCACTTCCTTGATCTCGGTGAGCGACTTCTTGCCCAGGTTCGGGGTCTTCAGCAGCTCCACTTCGGTCTTCTGGATCAGATCGCCGATGTAGTAGATGCTTTCAGCCTTCAGGCAGTTGGCCGAACGCACGGTCAGCTCCAGATCGTCGATCGGGCGCAGCAGCACCGGATCCACGCCGTTGTTGGCCGGCTTGGCTGCACCGCGGTCGCGGTGGGTGAAGTCACCGAACACCGACAGCTGGTCGCTGAGGATGTCGGCGGCGGTGCGCACGGCTTCCTCGGCGTCGATGGTGCCGTTGGTCTCGATATCGATGACCAGCTTGTCCAGGTCGGTACGCTGTTCGACGCGGGCCGCTTCCACGGCATAGGCGACGCGGCGGACCGGCGAGAACGAGGCATCCAGGACCAGACGGCCGATGGCACGGGTTTCTTCGTCCGGACGACGACGCGCGGCAGCCGGCTGGTAGCCGAAACCACGTTCGATCTTCAGACGCATGTTGATCGCCGTATCCTTGGTCAGGTGGCAGATCACGTGTTCGCCGTTCAGGATCTCCACATTGTGGTCGACCTTGATGTCGGCAGCGGTGACAACGCCCGGGCCCTGCTTGGACAGGGACAGGGTGGCGCTGTCGCCGGAGTGCATACGGATGGCCACGTCCTTGAGGTTCAGCAGGACTTCGAGCACGTCCTCCTGCAGACCTTCGACCGTGGTGTACTCATGCAACACGCCGTCGATTTCGACTTCCGTGATGGCGAAGCCCGGGATGGACGACAGCAGCACGCGACGCAGGGCATTACCCAGCGTATGCCCGTAACCCCGCTCCAAAGGTTCGATAACGACCTTTGCACGGGTGTCGGTAAGGCGTTCGATCTGCGGACCGCGAGGACGCAGAACCTGGTTGGCGGTAACCGTCATGTTGCGGGTTCTCCTAGTGAACCCCCGGCCGTCGCCGGGGGCTCTCCAATGTGAATTACTTCGAATACAGCTCGACGATCAGCGCTTCGTTGATGTCCGCAGGCAGATCCGAACGATCCGGAACAGCCTTGAAGATGCCGGTGAACTTGCCGGAATCCACTTCAACCCACGACGGGCTCAGGTCATGCTGGGCGGCGACGGTCAGGGCTTCCTGGACGCGCAGCTGCTTGGCAGCCTTTTCAGACAGAGCGATGGCGTCGCCAGCCTTGACCTGGTACGAAGCCAGGTTGACCGACTTGCCATTCACGGTGACGCCGCGGTGCGACACCAGCTGACGGGCAGCCGGACGGGTCACGGCGAAGCCCATGCGGTAGACGACGTTGTCCAGGCGGGTTTCCAGCAGCTGCAGCAGGTTCTCGCCGGTGTTGCCCTTCTTGGTCGAGGCCTTCTTGTAGTAGTTGCGGAACTGACGCTCCAGCAGGCCGTAGATACGCTTGACCTTCTGCTTTTCACGCAGCTGGGTGGCGTAGTCGGACAGCTTGCCCTTGCGGGCAGTGGCGCCGTGCTGGCCGGGCTTCTGCTCCAGCTTGCACTTCGAGTCCAGCGCACGCGCCGGGCTCTTCAGGGACAGGTCGGCGCCTTCGCGACGGGCGAGCTTACAGGTAGGACCGATATAACGAGCCATTTCTTATCGCTCCCTTTAGACGCGACGCTTCTTCGGCGGACGGCACCCGTTGTGCGGGATAGGCGTCACGTCGATGATGTTGGTGATCTTGTAGCCGACGTTGTTCAACGAACGCACGGCCGACTCACGGCCCGGACCCGGGCCCTTGATGCGGACTTCCAGCGACTTCACGCCGTAGTCCAGCGCAGCACGACCGGCCTTTTCAGCAGCCACCTGGGCAGCGAACGGGGTCGACTTGCGCGAACCGCGGAAGCCAGCGCCACCGGAGGTCGCCCACGACAGAGCGTTGCCCTGGCGGTCGGTGATGGTGACGATGGTGTTGTTGAACGAAGCGTGGACGTGGGCAACGCCGTCGGTGACGACGCGCTTGATCTTCTTCTTGGTCTTAGCAGCGGGCTTAGCCATTTCTCAGTCCCTTACTTCTTGATCGCCTTGCGCGGACCCTTGCGGGTGCGGGCGTTGGTACGGGTGCGCTGGCCACGCAGCGGGAGGCCACGACGGTGACGCAGGCCGCGGTAGCAGCCCAGGTCCATCAGGCGCTTGATCGCGATGCCGATCTCACGGCGCAGATCGCCTTCCACGATGTACTTGCCGACTTCGGCGCGCAGGCGCTCGATTTCCGGCTCCGACAGATCGCGGATCTTGGTGGTCGAAGCAACGCCTGCGACTTCGCAGACCTTCTTCGAACGGGTACGGCCGATGCCGTAAATGCTTTGCAACCCGACCCAGACGTGCTTCTGGGCTGGCAGGTTGACGCCTGCAATACGCGCCATGACGCGGTTCTCCAGCTGAGTGATGGCCGACAGCGCGCCTCGGGCACGCCAATCCGGCAGGATGGATCAAAAAAGTGAACTAGCGATACTAACAAGGTTCCGGTTTACATGGAAGCCCGTGAAACCATTGGTTTCATGAACCCGGCCTGGGGAGTGTGCCCAGGCTCCGGCGCCGGATGGGGTTGGACCTGGGGTTTCCCCCGGGGCCGCCCGCGCTACTCCAGCGCAGGACCACCTCATCACACCCCCACCCGGAACCGCTGCGGGGGCCGCCCTTCGTTTGTGTGGCCGGAGTCCGCGAAGCGGAGGGACCATCACGTCAGGAAGACGAAAGTATAACAGGCCAATCAGCCGCGGGCAAAACCGCCGCGGTTGCCGCCCTTCAGGTTGGCCTTCTTCAGCAGGCTCTCGTACTGGTGGGACATCAGGTGCGCCTGCACCTGGGCGATGAAGTCCATCACCACCACCACCACGATCAGCAGCGAAGTACCGCCGAAGTAGAACGAGGCGTTCAGCTGCGTGCGCATCAGTTCCGGCAGCAGGCAGACGATCACCAGGTAGGCCGAGCCGGCTGCGGTCAGGCGGGTCAGCACGCCGTCGATGTAATCGGCAGTGGCCTTGCCCGGACGGATGCCCGGAATCAGAGCGCCCGACTTCTTCAGGTTGTCGGCGGTTTCCTGCGAGTTGAACACCAGCGCGGTATAGAAGAACGCGAAACCGGTGATCAGCGCAGCGAACACGATCATGTGCAGCGGCTCGCCCGGGCCGAGCGCGTTGGCGACCTTCTGCAGGACCTGGCCGAAGCTGCTCTGGTTGGCAGCCTGGCCGGACCACATGGCCAGGGTGGCCGGGAAGGCCAGCAGGCTCGAGGCGAAGATCGCCGGGATGACGCCGGCCATGTTGAGCTTCAGCGGCAGGAACGAGGTCTGGTTCATGTACGCGTTGCGACCGCCCTGGCGGCGCGCGTAGTTGACCGTGATCCGGCGCTGGCCACGCTCGACGAACACCACGAAGAAGGTGAAGGCGAGCACGACGATGGCGATCAGCAGCAGCTGGATGAACTGGATGTTGCCGTCGCGGTAGGCGTCGAAGGTGTGGATGATCGCACCCGGCAGGCCAGCGACGATACCGGCGAAGATGATCAGCGACACGCCATTGCCGATGCCGCGCTCGGTGACCTGCTCACCGACCCACATCAGGAACATGGTGCCGGCGGTCAGCGCGACCACGGCGGTGAGCACGAAGCCCATGCCCGGCGCGTACACGACCGGAGCGCCCGACGGCGAGACCTGGCCCTGCAGGGCCAGTGCGATCGAGCCGCCCTGCACCACTGCCAGCAGCACGGCGCCGATGCGCGAATACTGGGTGATCTTGCGGCGGCCGGACTCACCTTCCTTCTGCATCGCCTTCAGGGCGGGGAAGATGTGCACGGCCAGCTGCATCACGATCGATGCCGAAATGTACGGCATCACGTTCAGCGCGAAGATGCTGAAACGGTGCAGGGCGCCGCCCGAGAACATGTTGAACATGTCCACGATGCCGCCGCCCTGCTGTTGCATCATGGCAAGCATGGCATCGGGATTGACGCCCGGCACCGGCACGTAGCAGCCGATGCGATAGACGATCAAAGCCCCGACGACGAACAGCAAACGTTGGCGAAGTTCAGTGAACTTGCCCATTCCGCCCGCGAGGTTACCGATGCCAGCTTGCGCCATGATTTTCTTACTCCGTTACGCTGCCGCCGGCAGCTTCGATCGCAGCCTTGGCACCAGCCGTGGCAGCGATACCCTTCAGGGTGAACGCCTTGGTCACTTCGCCCTTGACGACGACCTTGGCCTTCTTTGCAGTGCTCGGGACCAGCTTGGCAGCACGCAGGGCGGCGAAGTCGATCTCACCGGCCGGCAGCTTGTCCAGCGCGTACAGCAGCACTTCAGCGGTGTCCTTGGCGATCGGCGAACGGAAGCCGATCTTCGGCAGACGACGCTGCATGGGGGTCTGGCCGCCTTCGAAGCCAGCCTTGATCTTGCCGCCACCCTTACGGGCGAACGAACCCTTGTGGCCGCGGCCGGCAGTCTTGCCCAGGCCCGAGCCGATACCGCGACCGACGCGGGTGCGCTCGGTGCGGGCGCCCGGTGCCGGGCTCAGTTCATTGAGACGCAGAGTCATGATCGATTACTCCTCAACCTTGACGAGGTAGTGAACGGTGTTGATCAGACCGCGAACCTGCGGGCTGTCCTTCAGTTCACGCACATCGTTGAGCTTGTTCAGGCCCAGAGCACGCACCGACAGGCGGTGACGCGACTGAGTACCACGCAGGCCACGCACCAGGCGCACCTTCACAGTCTTGTTGGACTCATTAGCCATGGTTGAGTTCCTCCACCTTCTTGCCGCGCTTGGCCGCGATGCGGGCCGGCGACTGCGCAGCAGACAGGCCCTTCACGGTGGCACGCACCAGGTTGATCGGGTTGCGCGAACCGGTGGCCTTGGCCAGCACGTTCTTCACGCCAACGGCTTCCAGCACGGCGCGCATGGCACCGCCGGCGATGACGCCGGTACCTTCCGAAGCCGGCTGCATGAACACGCGGGCTGCGCCGTGACCATCCTTGATGGTGTGCCACAGGGTGCCGTTGTTCAGGTCAACGCTGACCAGGTTCTTGCGGGCCTGTTCCATCGACTTCTGGATGGCGACCGGCACTTCGCGGGCCTTGCCATAGCCGAAACCGACCTTGCCTTCGCCGTCGCCGACCACGGTCAGGGCGGTGAAGGTGAACTGGCGACCACCCTTGACGGTCTTGCTGACGCGGTTGACCGCGACCAGCTTTTCGATCATGCCGTCGTCGACTTTCTCTTCGCGGTTACGGTCGCGATCGCGACCCCGCTGCTGACGCTCTTCTGCCATTTTGATTCCTTGGTAGTTTGGGTATGTACGGCTCGGGGCCGCTTATGGTTGTGGAATGTCGCGTTGTTCCGGTGGGCCACTGCAGAAGAGTGGCGCCGTCCAGCCTCACTCAGGCGGGCGAGCAGGCGGGCAGGAGACCACAGGTCCCCTGCCCTTATCCCTTAGAACTGCAGGCCGGCTTCGCGGGCGGCTTCTGCCAGGGCCTTGATGCGGCCGTGGTAGCGGTAGCCCGAACGATCGAAGGCAACCTTCTCGACGCCGGCGGCCTTGGCGCGCTCAGCGACGATACGGCCGACCTTGGCGGCGGCGTCGGCGTTCTTGCCGTTCTTCAGACCTTCCATGACGTCGGTCTGGGTGGTGTTGGCAGCAGCCAGCACCTTGGAACCGTCGGCGGTGAAGACCTGGGCGTACAGGTGCTGGCCGGTGCGCAGCACCGACAGGCGGGCGACGCCGAGCTCACGGATGTGGGCGCGGGTCGACTTGGCGCGACGCAGGCGGGCGATGTTCTTGTTCATTTTGATTATTCCTTGAAAGCTGAAGGTTGGGCTTTTCCCTGAGGAGTCCGCACACGGATGTGCGGGCTCTTGCGAGGGACTCGCACTTACGCCTTCTTGGCTTCCTTACGGATGATGACTTCGTCGGAGTACTTCACGCCCTTGCCCTTGTACGGCTCCGGCTTGCGGAACGCACGGATCTTGGCGGCAACTTCACCGACGACCTGCTTGTCAGCGCCCTGGACCAGGATCTCGGTCTGGGTCGGGGTGGTGATGGTGATGCCTTCCGGCGCCACGAACACGACCGGGTGCGAGAAGCCCAGCGACAGGCTCAGGTCCTTGCCCTGCATGGCAGCGCGGTAACCCACGCCGACCAGCTCCAGCTTGCGCTCGAAGCCTTCGGACACGCCCTTGACCATGTTGGCCAGGATCGCACGCACGGTGCCGGTCAGTGCGACCAGCTCGGCGTTCTCGGTGCTCAGGGTGGCAACGCCGTTGTCGACGTTGATGGCAATACCGGCCGGCTTGGCCAGCGACAGGGAACCCTTCGGGCCCTTGGCGGTGACGCTGTCCGACTGGACGTTCAGTTCAACCTTACCCAGGTCGATCGGCTTCTTGGCTACGCGGGACATAGTTCTACTCCTTTCGCCTTAGGCCACGAAGCACAGGACTTCGCCGCCGACGCCCAGCTGGCGCGCCTGCGCATCAGTCATGATGCCCTTGGAGGTGGAAATGATGGAGATACCCAGGCCGTTCATGACCTTCGGCAGCTCGCTCTTGCCGCGGTACTGGCGCAGGCCCGAACGCGAGAAGCGCTTCAGGGTCGCGATGACCGGCTTGCCTTCGAAATACTTCAGCACGATTTCCAGCTCGGACTTGTTGTTTTCCAGCTGGGTCACGCGCAGGTCGGTGATGTAACCCTCGTCCTTCAGGACCTGGGCGATCGCAACCTTGATCTTGGACGACGGGGCTTTCACCGTCTGCTTGCCAACCGCGGCCGCATTCTTGATGCGGACCAGCAGGTCGGCGATGGGATCAGTCATGCTCATATGAGTACCTTTGAGTGCACCGATATCCGCTTTCGCGAAAATCTGTTGTCTCCTGGAAACGGGCCAGGTCCCTTGATGCAGCGGGCCAAGGGCCCACCCCTACAACCCCGTTTGCACAGGGCAAGACGCGGGAGTATACGCCAAAAGAGCCCGGCTTGCGCCGGGCTCTTCGGTTTTTTTTGCGTCGGGAAAGCTGAATGCCTCCCCTGCCCGGTTCAGGCACCCCCGAAGGGGCGCCTGATCGCAGGGCCGGCTGGGATTACCAGCTGGCCTTGCGCAGACCCGGGACGTCGCCACGCATGGTGGCTTCACGCAGCTTGTTACGGCCCAGGCCGAACTTGCTGTAGACGCCACGCGGACGACCCGACAGCTCGCAACGGTTGCGCTGGCGGCTCGGCGACGAATCGCGCGGCAGCTTGGCCAGCTTGGTTGCGGCGTCGATCTTCTCTTCGTAGGTCGCGTCCACGGAGGACACGATCTTCTTCAGAGCTGCACGCTTTTCAGCGTACTTCTTTGCCAGCTTTTCCCGCTTGATGTCGCGGTTGACCATGGAGGTCTTTGCCATTTCGGTTTCCTCGACAGATCAGTTACGGAACGGGAACTTGAACGCTGCCAGCAGCGCCTTCGCTTCCGCGTCGGTCTTCGCAGTGGTGGTGATGGCGATATCCATACCGCGGATCGCGTCGACGGCGTCGAAGTCGATTTCCGGGAAGATGATCTGCTCCTTCACACCCATGTTGAAGTTGCCGCGGCCGTCGAAGGAACGACCGGAAACACCACGGAAGTCGCGCACGCGCGGCAGCGAGATGTTGATCAGGCGATCCAGGAACTCGTACATCTTGTGGCGACGCAGCGTGGTCTTGCAGCCGATCGGCCAACCATCGCGGATCTTGAACGACGCAACCGACACACGCGACTTGGTGACAACCGGCTTCTGGCCGGAAATCTTGGTCATGTCGCCGACGGCGTTTTCCAGGATCTTCTTGTTGGTGGCCGCTTCGCCGACACCCATGTTCAGGGTGACCTTGACCAGCTTCGGCACTTCCATCGGATTGGTGTAGCCGAACTGCTTCATCAGCGCCGGCACCACTTCGTCCTTGTAGAACTTTTCGAGACGGGAACTCATCTTCTCATTCCTCAGGCGTCGAGCGCCTCACCGCTGGAGCGGAACACACGCAGTTTGCGTCCATCCTCCAGCACCTTGAAGCCAACGCGTTCGCCCTTGCCCGAAGCCGGGTTCAGAACATTCACGTTGGAGATATGGATCGAAGCTTCGCGCTCGACCACGCCGCCGGCAACACCTGCCTGCGGGTTCGGCTTGGTGTGGCGCTTGACGATGTTCACGTTGGCGACGACCACACGGTCGCCGTCGACGCGGACGACTTCGCCCTGCTTGCCCTTGTCCTTGCCAGCGTTGACGACAACCTGGTCGCCCTTCTTGATACGGTTAGCCATGATTATCTCCTGTCGCTCACAGCACTTCGGGAGCGAGCGAGACGATCTTCATGAACTTCTCCGAACGAAGTTCACGGGTCACCGGCCCGAAGATACGGGTACCGATCGGCTCCTGCTTGCTGTTCAGCAGAACGGCAGCGTTGCCGTCGAAGCGGATCAGCGAGCCGTCGGCGCGACGCACACCCTTGCGGGTACGCACCACGACGGCGTCATACACTTCACCCTTCTTGACCTTGCCGCGCGGAATCGCATCCTTCACGGTGACCTTGATGATGTCGCCGATGCCGGCGTAACGGCGCTTGGAACCACCCAGCACCTTGAAGCACATCACCTGCTTGGCACCCGAATTGTCCGCGACGTCAAGGTAGCTCTGCATCTGGATCATGATTCAGCTCCTTATTCAGCCGCGCGCGTGATGACTTCCACCACGCGCCAGTTCTTGGTCTTGGACATCGGAGCAATCTCGGTCACGCGGACGACATCGCCTTCCTTGCAGGCGTTGTCGGCATCGTGGGCGTGCAGCTTCGTCGAGCGCTTGATGTACTTGCCGTACAGCGCGTGCTTGACCTGACGCTCAACCAGGACGGTAACCGTCTTGTCCATCTTGTTGCTGACGACACGGCCTTCGACCGTGCGCAGCGTCTTCTTTTCAGTATTGTCGCTCATAGCGGCCATCCTTACTTCGTGCTGCCGAGCAGGGTCTTGACGCGAGCAATCTCGCGACGGACCCGGCGAATGTCGTGGGTCTTCGGCAGCTGGCCGGTGACCTGCTGCATACGGACAGAGAACTGTTCCTTACGCAGGTCGATCAGGTGGGCCTTGAGTTCGTCAGCCGACTTTTCACGGAGAGTTTTGATATCCATCAGCGCACCGTACGGGTCACGAAAGTGGTGGTGACCGAGAGCTTGGCGGCGGCCAGGCGGAACGCCTCGCGAGCCACTTCCTCGGAAACACCCTCGATTTCATAGATCATGCGGCCGGGCTGGATCTGGGCCACCCAGTATTCCACGTTGCCCTTACCAGAACCCATTCGGACTTCGATGGGCTTCTTGGTGATGGGCTTGTCGGGGAACACGCGGATCCACATCTTGCCGCCGCGCTTGACGTAGCGGCTGATCGAGCGGCGGGCCGCTTCGATCTGACGCGCGGTCAGCTGACCGTGTGCGGTTGCCTTCAGGCCGTATTCGCCGAAGCTGACAGCGTTGGCGCTCCAGCTCAGGCCATCGTTACGGCCCTTGTGTACCTTGCGGTACTTGGTTCGCTTGGGTTGCAACATTGTCGTTACCTCGCTTCACGGGCCGGGCGCTGACGGTCACCACGGTCGCCGCGATCGTGACGATCGTTGCGCGACGGGGTGTCGTCCTGCTTTTCCTGGCCAACCTGGGAGAAATCGAAGACCTCGCCCTTGTAGATCCAGACCTTGATGCCGATGATGCCGTAGGTCGTCTTGGCTTCAGCGAAGCCATAGTCGATGTCGGCACGCAGGGTGTGCAGCGGCACGCGACCTTCGCGGTACCACTCCGAACGGGCGATTTCTGCACCGTTGAGGCGGCCACCGACGTTGACCTTGATGCCCAGGGCACCCAGACGCATCGCGTTGCCGACCGAGCGCTTCATTGCACGGCGGAACATGATGCGACGCTCCAGCTGCTGGGCGATCGACTCGGCAACGAGCTGCGCGTCCAGTTCCGGCTTGCGCACTTCGGTGACGTTGATGTGCGCCGGGACGCCCATCATCTCGCTCACTTCCTTGCGCAGCTTCTCGATGTCCTCACCGCGCTTGCCGATCACCACGCCCGGACGGGCGGTGTGGATCGTCACGCGAGCGGTCTTGGCCGGACGCTCGATCAGGATCTTGCTGATGCCGGCCTGAGCCAGCTTCTTGCGCAGCATTTCGCGCACTTTCAGGTCGGCTGCCAGGTAACCAGCGAACTCGGCCTTGTTGGCGTACCACTTGGAGTTCCAGTCCTTGGAAATGCCGAGGCGGATACCAATCGGATGAACTTTATGACCCATGGTCTTTTCCTTATCCGCTTACTTGGCGGCGCCCACAACCACAGTGATGTGGCTGGTGCGCTTGAGGATGCGGGTACCGCGGCCTTTCGCCCGCGCCATGAAACGCTTCAGGGTCGGACCTTCATCAACCATGATGGTCTGAACCTTCAGCTCGTCGACGTCGGCGCCCTGGTTGTTCTCGGCGTTGGCAATTGCCGACTCCACCACCTTCTTGATCAGGTGGGCAGCCTTCTTGTCCGAGAACTTCAGCAGGTTGACCGCACGCTCGGCCGGCAGACCGCGCACCTGGTCAGCGACCAGACGAGCCTTCTGCGGGGAGATGCGCGCAGTGCGCAGGATGGCTTTCGCTTCCATTGTCATCTCTCCTTACTTGCCCGACTTCTTGTCACCACCGTGACCCTTGAAGGTCCGGGTGATGGCAAATTCGCCGAGCTTGTGGCCGACCATGTTCTCGTTGACGAGAACCGGGATGTGGTTCTTGCCGTTATGCACGGCAATGGTGACGCCTACCATGTCAGGCAGGATCATCGAACGGCGCGACCAGGTCTTGATCGGCTTCTTGCTGCCCGCAGCGGCCTCCACCTTCTTGACGAGGTGGTGATCGACGAACGGGCCCTTCTTGAGTGAACGTGCCATGGTCGATTAGCCCCTACGATCGCGGACGATGAACTGCTGAGTGCGCTTGTTATGGCGCGTCTTGTAACCCTTGGTCGGGACACCCCACGGGGTGACCGGATGCGGATTACCCTGGCCGGCCTTCGCCTCACCACCACCGTGCGGGTGGTCAACCGGGTTCATGGCAGCACCACGAACGGTCGGGCGGACGCCGCGCCAACGCTTGGCACCGGCCTTGCCCAGCTTTTCCAGGCTGTGCTCGTCGTTGCCGACTTCGCCGATGGTGGCGCAGCACTCGACCGGAACCTTACGCATTTCACCCGAGCGCAGGCGCAGGGTGGCGTAGATGCCTTCGCGAGCCACCAGCTGCACGGCCGCACCAGCGGCGCGAGCGATCTGAGCGCCCTTGCCCGGCTTCAGTTCGATGCAGTGGATGGTGGTGCCGACCGGGATGTTGCGCAGCGGCAGGGTGTTGCCAGCCTTGATCGGGGCATCCGAACCAGCGATCACCTGATCACCAGCCTTCAGGCCCTTCGGGGCGATGATGTAGCGACGCTCACCGTCGACGTAGCACAGCAGAGCGATGTGCGCGGTGCGGTTCGGATCGTATTCGATGCGTTCCACGCGCGCCGGGATGCCCAGCTTGTTGCGCTTGAAGTCGATGATGCGGTAGTGCTGCTTGGCACCACCACCGACGTGACGCACGGTGATGCGGCCATGGTGGTTACGACCACCCGAGCGGCTCTGCGACTCGACCAGCGCAGCGTGCGGAGCACCCTTGTGCAGGTCGGGAGTGACCACGCGCACGGCCGAACGGCGGCCGGGGGAAGTGGGCTTGAATTTCATCAATGGCATGGGATGTACCTCAGGCCTTGGCCGTTACATCGATCGACTGGCCATCGGCCAGGCGAACGTACGCCTTGCGCCAATCGCCGCGGCGGCCAGCACGGTTACGGAAGGACTTGTTCTTGCCCTTGACGTTGACCACGTTGACGGCTTCGACCTTGACGTCGAACAGCTGCTCAACCGCGGCCTTTACATCGGCCTTGGTGGCTTCGTTCGAAACTTCGAAGACATACTGGTTGGAGAGTTCCTGCAGGCGCGCGGTCTTTTCGGAGACACGCGGGGCACGCAGCACGCTGAAGATTTTTTCGTTGCTGTTCATGCCAGCCACTCCTCGACCTTCTTGACCGCGTCAGCGGTGATGACGACCGTGTCGGCACCCACCAGCGAGACCGGATCCAGACCCTGGACGTCACGCACCTGCACGTACGGCAGATTGCGGGCGGACAGGTACAGGTGCTCGGACGCTTCTTCGGTGACGATCAGCGGGCGCTTGCCCACTTCCAGGCCGGCCAGCTTGGCGATCAGACCCTTCGTGTTGGTCACTTCGACGTCGAAGGACTCCACGATGGTCAGACGGCCCTGACGGTTCAGCTCGGACAGGATCGCGCACATGGCGGCACGGTACTGCTTACGATTGACCTTCTGCTCGAAGCTGCGCGGCTTGGCCGCGAAGGTGACACCGCCGCCGACGAAGATCGGAGCCGTCAGTGCGCCATGACGCGCGCCGCCGCCCTTCTGCTTCTTCGACTTCTTGGTGGTACCAGCCACTTCGGAGCGAGTCTTCTGTGCCTTGGTGCCGGCGCGACCGGCGTTGCGGTAGGCAACGACGACCTGGTGGACCAGATCTTCGCTGAAATCGCGACCGAACACGGCGTCGGAGACCGAGACCTTGTTGTTGCTACCCGTGATAACGAGTTCCATCGTCATCTCTCCTTATGCCTTGCTCGCCGGACGGACGATCACGTCGCCACCCGCCGCGCCCGGAACGGCGCCGCGAACGGCGATCAGACCGCGCTCGACGTCGACCTTGACCACTTCCAGGTTCTGGGTGCTCTGCTGCACCGCGCCCATGTGGCCCGACATCTTCTTGCCCGGGAAAACGCGACCCGGGGTCTGGCGCTGACCCAGCGAACCCGGCGCGCGATGCGACAGCGAGTTACCGTGGGTTGCATCGCCCATACGGAAGTTGTGGCGCTTGATGGTGCCCTGGAAGCCCTTACCCTTGGTGACACCCTGGACGTCGACGATCTGGCCGACTTCGAAGATGTCCGCCTTGACTTCGCCGCCAACGGCGAAATCGCCGAGCTGCGCGTCTTCAACGCGGAATTCCCACAGGCCACGACCCGCTTCCACCTTCGCCTTGGCGAAGTGGCCGGCTTCCGGCTTGTTGACCAGGGCAGCGCGACGCGCGCCGACGGTCACCTGCACGGCGCTGTAGCCGTCGGTTTCGACGGTCTTGATCTGCGCGATGCGGTTCGGGGTTGCTTCGATCAGGGTCACCGGGATGGAGCGGCCATCTTCAGTGAACACGCGGCTCATGCCAGCCTTGCGGCCCACGAAGCCCAACGAATACTTCTTCGTCATGGTCGTAGTCCTCAGGTCAGCTTGATCTGAACGTCGACGCCGGCAGCCAGTTCGAGCTTCATCAGCGCGTCCACGGTCTTGTCATTCGGGTCAACGATATCGAGCACGCGCTTGTGCGTGCGGGTCTCGTACTGGTCACGCGCGTCCTTGTCGACGTGCGGGGAAACGAGAACGGTGTAACGCTCGATCTTGGTCGGCAGCGGGATCGGGCCACGCACTTGCGCGCCGGTCCGCTTTGCCGTTTCAACGATCTCGCTGGCCGAACGGTCGATCAGACGATGATCGAACGCTTTCAGCCGGATCCGGATCTTTTGGTCCGCCATGGCGGTAGGTTCCTTCGTTAAAAGAGCGACAGACAAAGCCTCTGGGTTGCTTTGTCCCATGAAATTCCTGAATACGGACGACCCACAGTCCTGCAGGCCGCCAAGGTCACTCCATAGACCTCAAAAACGTAGGCAGACCAGTTACCCGGCCTGCCCAGACGCAGAAGCATAATGGCACGCAAGGCAGCTGTCAACAGTCGCCTGTTGACGCCGCCTGAATGGCATTGACCCTTCCTGGTCCGGGGAACACAAGGCACATCCTGTGCCTGCTTTCCCATTTGATACGCCCCGATGCCCTACCCAGGCAACATCGGGGCGCAGATACTACCAGATTACTCGATGATCTTCGAGACCACGCCGGCGCCGACGGTACGGCCGCCTTCGCGGATGGCGAAGCGCAGGCCTTCGTCCATTGCCACCGGGTTGATCAGGGTGACGACCATCTTGACGTTGTCACCCGGCATCACCATTTCGACGCCTTCCGGCAGAGCAGCTGCGCCGGTGATGTCGGTGGTGCGGAAGTAGAACTGCGGACGGTAGCCGTTGAAGAACGGGGTGTGACGGCCGCCCTCGTCCTTCGACAGGACGTAGACTTCGCCTTCGAACTTGGTGTGCGGCTTGATCGAACCCGGCTTGGCCAGAACCTGGCCACGCTCGACGTCGTCACGCTTGGTGCCGCGCAGCAGCAGGCCAGCGTTGTCGCCTGCCTGACCCTGGTCCAGCAGCTTGCGGAACATTTCAACGCCGGTCACGGTGGTCTTCTGCACCGGACGGATGCCGACGATTTCGATTTCGTCGCCAACCTTGATCACGCCGCGCTCGATACGACCGGTCACCACGGTGCCGCGGCCCGAGATCGAGAACACGTCTTCCACCGGCATCAGGAACGGCTTGTCGATCGCACGCTCCGGCTCCGGAATCCAGCTGTCCAGGGC
>NZ_JASJSQ010000090.1:0-19974 GCF_030236855.1 Stenotrophomonas maltophilia group sp. Smal13 | reverse complement strand
GGTGGCGGGGGTGGGAACAGCGGAAGCGACGGCGGACATGGGGCGACTCCAGCGGTGGGGGAACGCCTCCACGGTGCCGCTGGGCCCGAGTATTTGGCAAAACAGTTTTTGCAATGTTCTACATAAACTGTGCTAATACTTGTTACGCGATGACCACACGCACCCCGCCAAGTCCGCGTTTTTCCTACAAATCCGACCGGCTGAAGCCACTGCGCGCGTTCTGCCAGACGGTGCGCCTGGGCTCGGTCTCACGGGCTGCTGAGGCACTCTTCGTCAGCCAGCCGGCGATCAGCCTGCAGTTGCAGGCGCTGGAACGGGAGCTGGGGGTGCCGTTGTTCGAGCGCAGCGGGCGCCGCCTGGTGCCCAGCCGCGAGGGCCAGCTGCTGTACGAAATGGCACAGCCGCTGGTGGAGAACCTGGACGGGCTGGAGGCGCGTTTCCGCGACAAGGTGCGTGGCCTGGACGCGGGCGAGCTGAACATCGCCGCCAACAGCTCGACCATCCTGTACCTGCTGCCGAAGATCGTCGAACGCTTCCGCCTGCATCATCCGGACGTGCGCCTGACCCTGCACAACGCGATCAGCGCTGATGGCACTGACCTGCTG
Source organism: Stenotrophomonas maltophilia group sp. Smal13 (assembly GCF_030236855.1). Lineage (NCBI taxonomy): Bacteria > Pseudomonadati > Pseudomonadota > Gammaproteobacteria > Lysobacterales > Lysobacteraceae > Stenotrophomonas > Stenotrophomonas maltophilia group sp. Smal13. Next base: position 19,369 of record NZ_JASJSQ010000090.1, on the reverse strand, counting down.
CGCGAGGACGCCGCCGACCTGGCGATCGGCTCGATGACCGATGTGCCGGCCGACCTCAGCTACGCGCCGGCCTACCGCTTCGAGCAGGTGCTGATCGCACCGCACGACCATCCGCTGGCCAGCGGCGGCGAACTGGAACTGGCCGACATCGCCCGCTATCCACTGGTGCTGCCACCGAAGCGGCAGATCACCTACCGCCTGGTGGACCAGGTCTTCCAGCGCCACCGCATCGCCTACACCGTGGCGCTGGAGGTGGGCGGCTGGGAGGTGATCAAGCAGTACGTGGCGATGGGCATGGGTATTTCCATCGTGCCGGCGCTGTGCCTGAACGAGGCCGACCGCGAGCGGCTGGCGGCGCGGTCGATGAAGCGCTGGTTCCCGGAACGCAGTTACGGGGTGATCGTGCGGCGTGGCAAGGCGCTGTCGGCGCAGGCGCGGGCGTTTGTGGAGCTGATCCAGCCGGAGTTGTTCAGTCCGCGCGACTACGACCAGAGCGGGCATTCCGAGCGGTGAGGGTTGTTCGGCAGGGCTGCGCCCTGCACCTGCCGAATCAACGTCAACGTCAACGTCAACGTCAAAAGCGGGCATTCCGTGGGATGGCGGGGTGGATCCGGTTGCGGGGGACGCTGCAAGTACGTCCATGTAAGCTCGGTCGCCGCATCCATGCGGCTCACGCCCCCGCAACCGGACCCACCCCGCCTTCGACAGATCTCTAGCGCAGTTGGTAGGTGTCGACCTTGGTCGACACGGTAGATCCACGCCATGCGTGGATGACGTACAAATGATCGAACTGTTGGATCCACGGGCTCTGACTCTGCGTGAAGCTCACGGCGGGAGCGATTGCGCCGTGGGGCCGTGCACGATGGCGAGCCATTGCGCGAACGCGGTGTCGAAATGTTCGGGCTGCAGGTTGGTCCAACTGCATTGGTAGATCCGCTGCTCGGATTCAACATCGAGAATCTCGGCATCGCATTCGCCGGAACTCCAGTAGGTGATGCGGGCGATGACCTGCGCGGTGCCGATGTCAAGCCTGCCAGCCGTGTTGGCGGTGGGGGGACAGCGCGTGGCGATGCCATGGGGTGCAGCCCAGGCCAGGAAGGCGTTCAACCATTCGCGGTAGATTGTCGGGTCGAAGGGCATGGGGTTCGGGCCAAGGTGGATTCCTGACCGTAAGATAGGCAGGCCGACCGGGCGCGTCATCTGCCGCTGCTGCATGTCCATCGAACTCCGCCATCTGCGTTACTTCCTTGCCGTTGCCGATACGCTGCACTTCGGACAGGCGGCGGAGCGGCTGGGTATGTCGCAGCCGCCGCTCAGCCAGCAGATCCGCCAGCTGGAAGATCTGATCGGTGCGCGCCTGTTCGTGCGCAGCCATCGTCGTGTGCAGCTGACGCCTGCCGGTGAGCTGCTGCAGGAACGTGCACGCGCCATCGTGCAGCAGGTGGAAACGGCGGTGGACGAGGTGCAGCGCGCGCAGCGCGGTGAGCAGGGTGAGCTGCGCATCGGATTGACCCGCGCCACGCCGCTGTCGCCGCAGATTCCGCGTTCAATCCTGCAGTACCGCCAACGCTATCCGCAGGTGCGGCTGCAGCTGAGCGAGATGAACACCCTGCAGCAGATCGATGCACTGCTCGATGGCAGCCTGGACGTGGGCATCATCCGCAAGCGCGCGTTGCCGCCGGAGCTGGTGGCGCACAGCCTGTTCGTCGATCCGTTGGCGTTGATCGTGCATGCCGATCACCCTGCCCTGCGCAGACTGTCGAAACAGGGCACGCTGTCGCTGCGCGACTTCGCGCAGGAGCCGTTCGTAGCATTCCGGCGCAGTGCCGGTGCGGGCATCCATGACCACATGATCGCGTTGTGTGCGGCTGCCGGGTTCACTCCGCGCATCGTGCAGGAAGCCGGTGAGGCATCGACATTGATCAGTCTTGCGGCTGCCGGTCTCGGCGCGGCGATCCTGCCGTCGTCCTGCGACCACATCCGGGTGGAAGGCGCGCGCTTCGTAGCGCTGGCCGATGCCGGTGCGCATTCGGAAGTGCAGCTGGCCTGGCGCCGCGAGGGTGTGACGCCGCTTATCCGCAACTTCGCCGGGCTGTTGCGTGAGGCGTTCGCGGAAGGGTGAGGTGCAACCCACCCGGTAGCGGCCAACCTTGGTTGGCCCACGGCCACGGCGCCGACCAAGGTCGGCATCTACCAGAGCAGGTTCACGCCGTCACCGGCTGAGGGGCGCGCTGCTGCAGCGCCCAGACGATGCCACCGCCGATCAGGGTCAGCACGGCGGCGAACAGGCACACGCCCAGCCAGTCCCACGCTGCATAGGCCAGGCCACCCACACCACCGAGCACGCTCGAACCCAGGTAGTAGGCGAACAGGTACAGCGCCGAGGCTTCGGCGCGCATCGCGCCGGCGCGGCTGCCGACCCAGCTGCTGGCCACGGAGTGACCGCCGAAGAAGCCGAACGTCACCAGCGCGATACCGAGTGCCATCGTGCTCAGCCACGGCATCGCCAAGAGCGCGATGCCGGCACCAATCAGTGCGAACGAGATCGACAGGATGCGCCCGCGCCCGTAACGCGTCGCCTGCTGGCCCATCCACGCCGAACTGAAGGTGCCCACCAGGTACACGCTGAAGATCAGCCCCACCACGGTCTGGCTGAGGTGGTACGGCGGCGCCAGCAGGTGATACCCGAGGTAGTTGTAGAGGGTGACGAACACGCCCATCAGCACGAACGAGGTAGCGAACAGCCACGGCAGCCCCGGGTCGGCGAACAGCGTGCGCCAGCGCGACGGCAATTGGCGCAGGCCATCGCGGCGCGGGTGGAAGTGGCGCGACGGCGGCAGCTGCAGCCACAGCAGCACGGTACTGGCGATGGCGATGATCGAGACGACGCCGATGCCCCAGCGCCAGCCCCAGTGGTCGGCGATGATGCCGGCCAGCAGGCGCCCGCTCATGCCACCGATGGCGTTGCCGCCGATGTACAGGCCCATCGCCAGGCCCAGCGCGCGGCTGTCCATTTCCTCGACAAGGTAGGTCATCGCCACCGCAGGCACGCCGCTCAGCGCCAGGCCGAGCAGCGTGCGCAGCACCAGCAGCGTGGTCCAGTCATCCACCAGCGCCGTGCACAGCGACAGCGTGGCCGAGGCCAGCAGCGCGGCGATCATCATCGGGCGACGGCCAACCGCGTCGGAGAGCAGGCCGGCCAGCAGCATCGCCACCGCCAGCGTGCCGGTGGTCAACGACAACGACATCGCGCTGCCGGCGGCGGACACGCCGAAGTGACGGCTGAACTCCGGCAGCAGCGGCTGCACGGTGTACAGCAGGCCGAAGGTGGAAAAGCCGGCCAGGAACAGCGCCAGCGCGGTGCGGCGGAAGGCCGGTGTGCCCTGCTGGATGCGGGTCTCGGCGATGGGATCGACAGTGGGGGGGCGGCGTTCGACGGCCGCCGCGGTTTCGCCAGTCATGGGATCGATGGGCCGGTGGGGCGGCCAAGCGTGGGAGGGAACGGGCCTCAGACTAGGCCCGTCCATCCAGTCGATCCATAACCTGATAGGTCAGGATTGATACATAAGAAGTATCAATTCAGCTTACAGACGCTGCCACTCGAAACCGTCGCCACGACGGTAGTACACCGCCACGGCGCGGCCGTAGAGCTTGTCGGCGTCAACGAAGCCGAAGAAGCGACCGTCGAAGCTGTTGCCGCGGTGGTCACCCAGCACCAGTACCTTGCCGTCCGGCACCACCAGGTCAGCGATGTCCGGACCGCCGCCCATGTCCAGGTCGAGGCGGGCACGGCGCTCGCCGAAGGCTTCCACGTCCTGCAGGTCGGCGATCTGCAGCGGCTGGCCGTTGATGCTCAGATGGCCCTCGCGCAGCTGCACATGGTCACCGGCCACCGCCGCCACGCGCTTGATCAGGCGGGTGCCGTCGGCCGGTGAATCGAACACCGCCACTTCACCGCGCTGCGGAACACCGGTGGGCATCAGTTCCTTGCCGGTAAACGGCAGGCGCAGGCCATAGGCGCGCATGTCCACCACCACCCGGTCGCCGGGCTGCAGGGTCGGCTGCATCGAGCCGCTGGGCACCACGTAGTGGTTGGCGAGGGTATCGCGGGCGGCGGCGAGCAGGCCAAGCATCACCAGCAACGGCAGCGCCTCCTTCTTCAGCCAGACCAGCGCGCGTTCGGAAAACGGGGGGCGGGCAACAGCATCCATGACAGGCTCCGGGTGGTTGGTAGCGGTATCAGACCACATGCGGGCGCAGGAGGTTCCCGGTAGCGCCGGACACGGGTTACGCAGGTTTTACGCCCCGGCCCGGCCGCGGGCATCGCACCTTTACGGGCAGCACGCGCATCGTGTGCCCACCGCGCCACAGGGCGCATTCCGCAAGGTGTTGTATGACCCTCCTGGTGATCCGCCACGCGTCTTCGTCGGCGCCGCGTCCGCAGCTGCCGGCGCAACTGAGCGGCCATCGCGTGCTGTGCAGCGACTGCGCCAGCCTGTCTGAAGTGCGCCAGTGCCTGTGCCAGCCGCAGGCGCGCTCGGCCGACTGGGTGCTGCTGGATGTCGGCGTGGCCGATGAGGCGCAATGGCAGGCCGAGGGCGGCGCGCTGCAGGCGGCGCTGGAACGGTTGCCGGCGCAGTACATCGAGCTGCAGGCCCCCAGCGAACCCGGCCTGGATTCGCGCCTGCGCCTGCAGCATGGTCCTGCCGCGGTAGTGGTCGACCAGCGCAGCCAGCAGGCCGGTTACCCGTTGTCGCTGGCCATTGTCGGCCGCCGCCTGGCACAGGAGGGCTGAGCCATGTCGATCTTCATCATCCGTGGCCCGGAAGCAGCCGGTGCATTGATCCGCACGGCGATGCCGCTGCCGGCGCCGGTACTGAAATCGCTGGTGCACCGCGCGATCGACGCCGGTACCAGTGTGGCGATCCGTGCCTGCGGTTCGGAACAGGAACTGCTGGACGCGCTGCGCGTGGCCGACCACAGCCGCGGCGAGGTGACCCTGCTGGATCCGGGTGCGTGTGCCAACAGCCTGCGCCTGCAGCGCCTGCTGCCGTACCTGCACAACGCCTATGTGGAAGTGCATGACGACGGCGCCGTGGCCGAGCCGTGCCTGCCGGCCGGTGTCGGCCAGCGGCTGGGTATCGCTGCTGGGTATGGCGCGCAGAGTTATGTGCTGGCGCTGGATATCGCGCTGGATCACCTGGGCCTGGCCGAGCAGGCGAACCGGGTGCATGTGGGGACGTAAGCCGCTTGTGTAGAGTCGAGCTTGCTCGACTGGCTTTTCGTGGAAAGACCGTCGAGCAAGCTCGACGCTACACAAAGAAAAACGGCGGGGTTGCCCCCGCCGTTTTCGCTTTCTTATTTCAGCCCGCGGAACTTCAGCAGCGGTTCCACCGACGGGTCCTTGCCGCGGAAATCGCGGTACAGGGTCGACAGCTCCACGCTGTTGCCGCGCGAGAGGATCTTGTCGCGGAACTCCTGGCCGTTGGCCGCGGTCAGGCCACCGTGTTCGGTGAACCACTGGTAGGCGTCATGGTCCAGCACCTCGGCCCAGAAGTAGGCGTAGTAACCGGCCGAGTAACCGCCACCCCAGATGTGGTCGAAGTAGGTGGTGCGGTAGCGCGGCGGCACCTGCGGCAGGTCGACCTTGAACTTCTTCAGCGCGCTGGCTTCAAAGGCGCCGACATCCTGCAGCGGCGCATCGGCCTTCTGCGTATGCCAGGCCAGGTCCAGCAGCGCGGCCGACAGGTACTCGGTGGTCGCATAACCCTGGTTGAAGCTGCGTGCCTTGAGGATCTTGTCGACCAGTTCCTGCGGCATCGCCTCGCCGGTCTTGTAGTGCTTGGCGTAGTTGGCGAACACCTTCGGATCCAGCGCCCAGTGCTCGTTGAACTGCGACGGGAACTCGACGAAGTCGCGCGAGGTGGCGGTGCCCGCGATCGACGGGTACTTCACGTTCGAGAACATGCCGTGCAGCGCATGGCCGAACTCATGGAACATGGTGGTGACGTCGTCGAAGCTGATCAGCGCAGGCTGGCCGGCGGCCGGCTTGGTGAAGTTGCAGACGTTGTAGACCACCGGCTTGGCACCGGTCAGGCCGTCCTGTTCGACGAACACGTCCATCCAGGCACCGCCGGACTTGCTGTCACGCTTGAAGTAGTCGGTGTAGAACAGGGCCAGCGAGGTGCCGTCCTTGTCGAACACTTCGTACACCTTCATGTCCGGGTTGTAGGTCGGAATGTCGGTACGCGGCTTGAAGGTGATGCCGTACAGCTGGGTGGCGGCGTAGAAGACGCCGTTCTGCAGCACGTTGTCCAGTTCGAAGTACGGCTTGATCTGCGACTCGTCCAGATCGTACTTGGCCTTGCGCACCTGCTCGGCGTAGAAGTCCCAGTCCGAGGCAGCGACCTGGAAACCACCCTTCTGCGCGTCGATCACCTTCTGGATCTCGCCGGCCTCGGCGCGCGCCTTGGCGGTGGCGGCCGGCACGGTGTCGGTCAGCAGCTTGAGCGCGGCGGCCGGGGTCTTGGCCATCTGGTCGCCCAGCTGGTAGTCGGCGAAGGTGTCAAAGCCGAGCAGCTTGGCCTTCTGCGCACGCAGCTGGGCCAGGCGCTGCACGGTCTGCCGGGTGTCGTTGGCATCGCCACGCTCGGCGCGGGTTTCCGAAGCCTTCAGCACGGCGGCACGCTGGTCGCGGTCGCTCAGCGAGCCGAGCACCGGCTGCTGGGTGGTGTTCTGCAGCGGCAGCAGGAACTTGCCATCCAGCTTGCGGTCCTTGGCGGCGTTGGCGGCGTTGTTGATCGCGTCCTCGTCCAGGCCGGCCAGCTTGGCCTTGTCGTCGACAACGACGGCCGCAGCGGCGGTGGCGGCCACCAGGCGGGTATGGAACTGGGTGGAAAGGGTGGTCTCTTCCACGTTGAGCTTGCGCAGGCTCGCCTTGTCGGCATCGGACAGCTGCGCACCGGCGCGCACCAGGCCGTCGTAGTAGTGCTCGACCAGGCGCTTCTGCACCGGGTCCAGCTCCAGCGTGTCACGCTGGTCGTACAGCGACTTCACGCGCGCGAACAGCTTCGGATCGAGGTTGATCTCGTCCTGGTGCGCGGCGAGCTTCGGCGCCACGTCTTCCTGGATCTTCTGGCGCGCATCGTTGGTATCGGCCTGGACCAGGCCGAAGAAGATGCGCGACACACGGTTCAGCGTCTCGCCGCTGCGCTCCATCGCCACGATGGTGTTGTCGAAGGTGGCCGGCTCGCTGCTGTCAGCGATCTTGCGCACGTCGGCCAGGTGCTGGCGCATGCCTTCTTCGAACGCCGGCAGGTAGTCGCTGTCCTTGATCTTGTCGAACTGCGGCGCCTGGAACGGCAGCGTGCTGGCGCTCAGCAGCGGGTTGGTGGAGGCTTCGGCCGGCTGCTGGGCCGGGGCTTTCTGTGCTTCGGACACGGGGGTGGACTCCTTGCCGGAACAGGCCGCCAGCGCCAGGCTGATGGCGGCGGCCAGGACTACGGTACGCGACATGTAAAACGCTCCTTGGGCAGACGGTATGGGATACCAGCCCTCCACCCTACTCCTGTCGCGCTCGCCCGGCATGTGCCGGACGTGGCGTCTATGCGGCGGCCTGCGGCTGGCTCAGACCGTACCGCGGGTCTTGCCGATCCAGGGCCGGTAGAACTCGCGGATGGCGGCCATGTCGGCGGCGTCATCGCCGGTCGGCGTGAACAGCGGGCCGATGCCGATGGTCTTTTCCGGGTAGTGGAAATACGCGGCCAGGATCGGCACGTCGGCCATCCGCGCGATCTTCAGGAAGCCGGCCTTCCAGTCCTTCACGGCCTTGCGGGTGCCCTCGGGCGTGATGGCGAACCACATCTTCTCGTTGTTGCGCAGCAGGTCCACGGCCTGGCCGACGGTGCCCTGCGGCGAGCTGCGGTCCAGCGGGATCACGCCCAGCTTGTGCAGCAGCGGGCCGAGCGGCCACCAGAACAGCGATGCCTTGCCCAGCACCTTCACCTTCATGCCCAGCGCGATCTTCGCGGCCATGCCCCACAGGCCGTCCCAGTTGGACGAATGCGGGGCGATGATGAAGACCAGCCTGGGGATGTCAGGCAGGGTACCGGTCACCTTCCAGCCGCCCATGCGCAGGGTGCAGCGCGCCAGCCAGCGCAGGAAGGCGTTGGGTTTGACCTGCGGCATCTGCGGCGGCACGGCCGGCAGCAACGAAGTCGGGTTGTTCAAGCAATCACTCCCAGTCACGTGATGAGCGCCCGCGCTTGATCTGCGCGCGCCCGCGTTTGGCGTCCAGACGACGCAGTTTCGACCCGAGGGTCGGCTTGGTGGCCTTGCGCGGCTTGGGCACGCTCAGCCCGGCCTGGATGAAGGCCGCCAGCCGATCGCGCGCATCCTCGCGATTGCGATCCTGGGTCCGGAAACGTTGCGCGTCGATGACCAGCACGCCTTCGCCGGTCATGCGCCGGTCACGCCGCGCCAGCAGGCGCGCGCGCAACGGTTCGGGCAACGAGGGCGAGTTGGCCACATCGAAACGTAGTTCCACCGCGGTGGAGACTTTGTTGACGTTCTGGCCACCGGCGCCACTGGCACGCACGAACCGCTCGACGATCTCGCCGTCGGGGATTTCAAGCTGCGCGCTGATGGTGACCGGTCCACTGCCCATCCGCGCATTGTAGCGGCAGCCACGCACCGGAGTGCGGCATCGCGCCCCGTATGCCGCCGATCAGGTACCGAACACGCCGCCTTCGCCTTGGCTGCGGGTATGCTGGCCGTCCCATGTACTGCAGGAAGCCCGCATGACCCGCACCGCACCCGCCCTGCCGTCCCTGCTGCGCCGCGCCGCCCTGCTGCTGGCGCTGGCCGTGGCGAGCGTTCCGGCCCTGGCCGCGCCGCCGACCGATGGCGACATCAACCGCCTGCTGTCGGCGTCACGTGCGCAGAGCATGATCGACACCATGCTGCCGCAGATCGAGGCGATGCAGCAGCAGCAGTTCCAGCAGGTAGCCGCACAGCGCCAGCTCAATACCCAGCAGCAGGAACAGCTGAAGCGGATCCAGGCACGGACCAGCCAGACCCTGCGCCAGGCCCTGTCCTGGCAGCAGCTGCGGCCGATGTACGTGGACCTGTACAAAAAGACCTTCAGCAAGGAAGACGTGCTGGCGATGGCCGAGTTCTACGAGAGCGCGGCCGGCCAGAGCCTGCTGGACAAGACCCCGGCGCTGATGCAGAACGTGATGGTGGCAATCCAGGCGCGCATGCAGCCGCTGTTTGCGGACCTGCAGAAGGATCTGGAAGCGATCGTCAACGAGCCGGAAAAGAAATGAGGTAGTGCCGGCCGCTGGCCGGCTCCCCATTACATCTGGAATCGCGCAGATGCCGGCCAGCGGCCGGCACTACCGTCAATCGGTATCCACCTGCCAACCGAAAAGGTCCAGCGCCTTCTGGAACCCACCGTCCAACGGCGCACGCACGTCCACCGCGCCACCGTCCGGATGCGGGAAGCGCAGGCGCTCGGCGTGCAGCAGCATGCGGTGCACGCCCTGCATGCGGAAGATGCGGTTGTGGCGACCATCGCCGTGGCTGGTGTCGCCGATCATGTGATGCGAGAGGTGCTTGAGGTGCCGGCGGATCTGCCGGAAGCGTCCGGTCTGCGGCTGGCAGCGCAGCAGTGCGTAGCGCGAGCTGGTGAATTCACCGACCGGCACCGACAGCTCGCCGGTGGCCAGGCGCTGGAAGTCGGTGATCGCCGGCTTTTTCACCGGCTTGCCCGGGCCGCCGTCCAGATCATGATCGACCTGCCAGGTGAGCTCGGCCGGCCAGCCCCGGCAGACCGTCAGGTAGTCCTTCAGCACTTCGCCGCCCATCAGGGCCTTGCCCAGCGCACTGGCGGTATCGCGGTCGAAGGCCAGCAGCAGGCAGCCACTGGTGGCCCGGTCCAGGCGATGCACGAGGAAGATCGGGCGGCCCAGCTGCTCGCGCAGGCGGTCGGCCAGGAAGTCGTCTTCGCCACGGGCCAGCTTGCTGTCGTGGACCATCAGCCCGGCAGGCTTGTTGACCACGGCCAGGCGCTCATCCAGGTGCAGCAGCTGCAGGGGCGCGGTGTCGGTCTCGACCGCGGCGAGGGTATCGGGTTCGGTGCTCACGGCAGGATTATCGGGGCTGGGCACTGAATGGGGTAGAGCCGGCCGCTGGCCGGCTGTCTCCGGGCAGTCGGATGGCTGCGGTTGCCGACCAGCGGCCGGCAACCGCGTGCCAACCAAGGTTGGCACCTACCTGTAGAGCGGTCAGGCGCTGCGCACGGCCAGCAGCTCGCCATTGCCCACCGGCACCAGGCTGGTGCTGAAGTCCGGATCAGCGTCCAGCAGCGCACGCAGCGGCTCCATCTGTCCTGCATGCGAAGTGGCGTTGTCCACCACCAGCAGGCCACCGGGACGCAGCACGCGGCGCAGCTGCGGCCACCAGCCGGCGTACTGCCCGCGATCCGAATCGAGGAACAGCAGGTCGATGCAGGCATCGGCGGCCTGCGCCAGCCAGAGCCCGGCATCGCCATGGACCAGGCTGATGCGATCACCCAGGCCACTCCGTGCAAACGTGGCTCGCGCCATCGCCACCTTGTCGTCGGCGTACTCCAGCGTGGTCACGTGGCCGTCGATGGCTGTGGCTGCCTCGGCCAGCCACAGCGTGGAATAGCCGTTGGACGTACCGATTTCCAGCACCCGGCGAGCGTTGCCGAAGCGCACCAGCACCGACAGGAATTCACCGGTGTCGAGCGTGATGTTGAGCATGCGTCGGCCGCGCTCGCTTTCGCGTGCGTCGTTGTCGGCGCCGAAGCGGATCAGTTCGTCCTTGAGTGCCTGCAGCATGGGGCCTACTTCCACCACGCGCGCAGCAGCGCCACTGCGCCGACCGCACCGGACAGCCAGCTCCACGCCGGCACGTCGCCCCAGTACCAGCCCGGCGGCTGCAGCACATACATCAGTGCAGCGATGGCCAGCAGGCCGACACCGGTGATCGCGCCGACCGCATGCTTCTGCAGGCGCTGCACGCTGGCATCCAGTGCGGCCAGGTCGCGCGAACGCATCGACAGTTCGTGGCGGCCTTCCACCTGCTGGGTCAGCCAGGCGTGCACCAGGCGCGGCATGTCCGGCGCATGGGTCATGATTTCCGGCAGGCGCTTGCCGATCTCGCGTACCACCCGGCGCGGGCTGTAACGCTCGCGCAGGATCTTCGCCAGCACCGGCTTGGCCACCGCCCAGATGTCGATCTGCGGGTCGAGCTGGCGGCCGACGCCTTCGATGTTCAGCAGGGTCTTCTGCAGCAGGATCAGCTGCGGCTGCAGGGTCAGCTGGTAACGCTGGGCCACGCGGAACAGCTTCATCAGCACTTCGGCCAGCGAGATCTGCGACAGCGGCCGGGTGAAGTACGGCTCGCACACCGAACGCACGGCGGCCTCGAGGTCATCGATGCGCACGTTGTCCGGCATCCAGCGCGCCTGCACGTGCAGTTCGGCGATGCGGCGGTAATCGCGGTTGAAGATGGCCATGAAGTTCTCGGCCAGGTAGTACTGATCTTCCTGCGAGAGCTGTCCCATGATGCCGAAGTCCAGCGCGATGAAACGCGGGTTGGCGCGGCGCGCCGGATCGGTGTCGACCCAGATGTTGCCGGCGTGCGCATCGGCGTGGAAGAAGTTGTCGCGGAACACCTGGGTGTAGAACACCCGCACGCCCTTGGCGGCCAGCGCCTTGCGGTCGATGCCGGCCTTGTCCAGTGCGGCGATGTCATCGGACGGGATGCCCCACACGCGTTCCAGGGTCAGTGCCCGCTCGGCGGTGTGGCTCCAGATCACTTCCGGCACGTACAGATCGTCGCTGTTTTCCCAGAAGCGGCGCAGCACGCTGGCATTGGCGCCTTCGCGCTGCAGGTCCAGCTCGGCAGCCAGGGTGTTCTCGACTTCGGCCACAACTTCGCGCGGGCGGATCTTGTCGGCGCGCGGGTGGGTGCGCTCGACCAGGGCAGCCAGCGAATTGAGCAACGCGATATCGGCGTCGATCTGCTTCTCGATGCCCGGGCGCAGCACCTTGACCACCACCTGGCGGCCATCGGCCAGCGTGGCTGCGTGCACCTGCGCGATCGAGGCCGAGGCCAGCGGTTCGGTATCGAAGCTGGCGAAGGCTTCGCTGACCGGCAGGCCCAGCGCTTCCTCGACGATGCGACGCGCGGTCTCACCATCGAACGGCTTGACCCGGTCCTGCAGCAGGGTCAGTTCATTGGCCACATCCGGCGGCACCAGGTCGCGGCGGGTGGACAGGATCTGGCCGAACTTGACGAAGATCGGGCCCAGATCCTGCAGCGCCAGACGCAGGCGTGCACCGCGCGACTGAGCGGCGATGTCGGCCGAGGCGCGCGGCACGAACGGCTTGGCCAGGCGCAGCCAGCGCTCGGCGGGAGTGCCCTGCAACAGGTCGTCGAGGCGGTAACGCAGGATCACCCGGCCGATGCGGCTGGCACGCAGCACGGCCTTCATGCGGCACCCCGCAGACGCTGCACGCGTGCACCGAGGCGTTCGACGTCGTCGCGCAGCACGTCCACATCGTCGTGGAAGGCATCCAGCTCGGCACGCGGCACCACGTCGCGCGATTCCTCGGTGATGAACTCGGCGGCGCTGTGGGCCAGGTCGATCGCGCCCTGGCGCGCGTGCTGAAGGGCACCGCGCAGGGTGTTGGCCACCTGCACGCCCAGCACCTCGCCGAACACGCTGACGAAGGGCTGCTGCCAGTCAGGGTCGAAGCCCTTGGCCAGCTGCTGCAGGCGACGCGCCAGTTCGGCATCACCGGCCACGCGCACGCGACCCTTGCCGTTGTTGTCGCCGCGCCGTGCGTTGGCCAGCAGCGGCAGCTGCGCCAGCACGCCGGCTAGGCTGCTGCGCACGGCCAGGTCGGCTTCCTGTGCGTCCACCGGGCCGACCCGCAGTGCATCACCGTCGACGCTGATGCGCATGGCCAGCGACGGCGCTTCCAGGGTCAGGTCGATGTGCCGGCCATCCAGACTGGCCAGCGCGTGGCGGGTATCCGGATCCAGCGCCAGCGCGCGGTTCAGGGCGATCTGCAGGGCGCGGCCAGCGACCGGCTTGAGGGACTTGAGCAGGGAGAGAGCCATGTGCGCATTCTACCTGCGTGGGTGGGAGGCTTGGGCCGGGCTGCCGCCCGGCACCCGCAGATGCAACAGCAACGGCAACGGCAACGGCAACAGCCGAAGCAACAGCGGGCATTCCGTGGGTAGGCGGGATGGGGCCGGTTGCGGGGGCCGCTGCAAGTACGTCCCTGTAAGCTCGGTCGCCGCTTGCTCGTGTGCGCTGTCCTGCGCACACGGCAAGACCGGGGTTGGGCGTCCTGCCCAACCCGCCCGAGGCATGCCTCGGGCCCATGCGGCTCACGCCCCCGCAACCGGACCCACCCCGCCTTCGACAGATTTCCTCGGCTGTTGGTAGGTGTCGACCTTGGTCGACACGGTAGATCCACGCCATGCGTGGATGGATTTCTGGTTCATCTGTGCCTCACGCGGGGGGCCGGTGAAGGTTCATGCTATGAGGCCACGCAACGCACAGGACATCGCATTTCCCATGGCACGGACCCGGGTCGGCATCATCTTCGGGGGCAAGTCCTCCGAGCACGAGGTTTCACTGCAGTCAGCGAAGAACATCCTCGATGCGCTTGATCGCGAACGCTTCGAGCCAGTGCTGGTCGGTATCGACAAGCAGGGCCAGTGGCATCTGAGCCAGCCGGACACCTTCCTGATCAATGCCGATGATCCGTCGCGCATCGCGCTGCATCGGTCCGGCACGTCGCTGGCGGTGCGCCCGGGTGCCGAGCAGGCGCAGCTGCAACCCTCCGATCCGGCCAGCGCGCTGGGCCAGATCGACGTCGTGCTGCCCATCGTGCATGGGCCGCTGGGCGAGGACGGTGCGCTGCAGGGCCTGCTGCGCATGGCCAACCTGCCCTTCGTCGGTTCGCCGGTGCTGGGTTCGGCGGTGGCGATGGACAAGGACGTGACCAAGCGCCTGCTGCGCGACGCCGGACTGAAGGTTGCACCGTGGCTGTGCATCCGTCGCCATCAGGCGGCGGCGGTCGATGTCGAGGCGGTGATCGCGCAGCTCGGCCTGCCGCTGTTCGTGAAGCCGGCCAACCAGGGTTCGTCGGTGGGTGTGAGCAAGGTCAAGGATGCGGCGGCTTTCACCGAGGCACTCGAACTGGCGCTGCGCTATGACCACAAGGTGCTGGTGGAATCGGCGGTGGTCGGCCGCGAGATCGAGTGCGCGGTGCTGGGCAACGAACATCCGCAGGCCAGCCTGTGCGGCGAGGTGGTGGTACACGACGAGTTCTACGCCTACGACACCAAGTACATCAACGAGGATGGCGCCGAGGTGGTGGTACCCGCGGATATCGATGCTGCAACCCAGGCGCGTATCCAGCAGATCGCGCTGCGGGCCTACCAGGCGCTGGAGTGTGCGGGCATGGCGCGCGTGGATGTGTTCCTCACCGCAGACGGCGAGATCGTCATCAACGAGGTCAACACGCTGCCGGGCTTCACCCGCATCAGCATGTACCCGAAGCTGTGGGGCGCCAGCGGTGTGGACTACACCACGCTGATCACGCGCCTGATCGAACTGGCGCTGGAGCGCCATGAAGCCGATCGCGGATTGCACAGCGCCGTGTAGAGGCGCTCTGTGTCTTTGTAGAGTCGAGCCATGTTCGACTCTACAAAAGGCGTGCCAACCAAGGTTGGCACCTACCAGACGATGGCGCGCCGACCAAGGTTGGCACCTACCAGACGATGGCGCGCCGACCAAGGTGGGCACCTACCAGACGATGGCGTGCCGACCGACGGTCGGCACCCACCGGAAAGAACAGTGCCGGCCAGCGGCCGGCACTACCCAGCGGTCTTCTAGCCGCGCTTGCGGAACATCGAAATCACTGCCAGTACCAGGAACACAACGAACAGGATCCAGGCGATGTTGCTGGCGGCACCGGCGATGCCGGAGAAGCCGAGCACGGCAGCGATGATGGCGATGACGAAGAAAATAACGGCGTAATGCAGCATGGTGCTCCTCGCAGATGTCCGGGCCGTTGGATGGCGTGGGTCCATCCTCCCGATCTGGCGGTGTGCAACCAGTGATGGCGACCTATGCGGCAGATGAAGCCTTCAGCCTGCGCAGCCCTTCTTCAATGCTGACCTGCGGCACGTAGCCGAAGTCACGGCGCGCCGGCTCCATGCTGTACCAGTGCGGCGTGCACAGCTGCTCGGCCAGGAAGCGGGTCAGCGGCGGCTCGCCACGCAGGCGCAGCAGCGGCCACAGCCGCTCGCAGACCGCACCGATGCGATAAGCGGTCTTGAAGCTGATCGCCTTGTCCACCGTTGGTGCACCCACCGCGGACAACAGCTTGTTGACCAGCTCGCGCATGGGCAGCGGTTCGCCGTTGGAAATGAAGTAGGCCTTGCCCGCACAAGCCGCGCCCGGTGCCAATGCTTCGAAAGCGAGGAAGTGCGCGAGCGCGGCATTGTCGATGTAAGTGGTATCCACCTTGTTGTTGCCATCGCCGACCAGACGCAGGCGGCCCTGCCGCGCACGCTCGGCCAGCCTCGGCACCAGCTGTTGGTCGCCCGGGCCCCAGATCAGGCGCGGGCGCAGTGCCACCGTCGCCAGCGAGGCATCGTTGGCGGCCAGCACGCGCTGTTCGGCGATCGCCTTGGTCGCCGCATACGGTGCCTGGAAGTCCTCGCCGTACGGCACCTCATCAGCCCCCAGGCCTTCCACCGGGTGGGTCGCGCGGTGGGTCACGCTGGGCGTGGAGGTGTAGACCAGCCGGCTGATGCCGTGCGCGCGGCAGGCGGCGATCACGTTGTCGGTGCCGACCACGTTGGCCTGGTGGTAGCTGTCATAGCTGCCCCAGGCGCCGGCCTTGGCGCCGTTATGGAACACCGCATCGACGCCGGCCACTGCATGCAGCACCGCCTGCGCATCGGCCAGATCGCCACGGATCTGGCCCACGCCCATGGCCTGCAGTTCCGGGTAGTGGCTGCGGTTGAACGCCAGCACCTGGTGGCCACGTTCGACCAGCCCACGGCACAGCGCCTGGCCAAGGAAACCACCACCACCGGTGACCAGGATCTTCATGCGCGCTTCTCCAGTTCGGCGCTGGCCCAGACGGCGAGCTTCTCGCGGCCGATCTTGGCGTTGTGACGGATATCGACGGGGAACGCGGGGTGCATCAGTACGTGCTGCAGGTTCGCCTCGGGCAATCGCAGGGTGGCCTGGGCGCGCAGCGCCTCGCGCAATGCCGGGCTGTCGCTCTGGCCACGCTGCAGTTCCACGCACAGCACCGGCACCTGCGCACCCGCCGGGCCAACGCCAACCAGTGCCGTGCGCGCCACGCCCGGCACGGTGTTGAACACCGGCTCCACCTGTTCGGTGTACAGCGGCCCCTGTGCGGTTTCCACGCGATGGGTCTTGCGGCCGCAGAACCACAGGCGGCCCTGCGCATCGAAGTAGCCCACGTCACCCATGCGATGCACCACGCGCGTGCTGCCATCGGCCAGCGTCTCGCGGATCTTCGCCGCCGCGGTGGCCTGCGGGCGGTTGAAGTAACTGTCGGTAGCGGTCGGTCCGGCCACGGTAATCTCGCCCACCTCGCCGGTGGCCAGCACGCGCGCCTGCGACCAGTCGGCCAACGGTGCGTCATCGATGCCGATGATGCGCACCTCATTCGGTTCAACCACGCTGCCCACGCAGGTACCGGCACCGGCCTCGGTGGCCGCGCGGGTACGCTCCAGCTCGCGGCCTTCCACCACCGCCACCGGCAGGCACTCGGTGGCGCCGTACGGGGTCCAGAACTGCGCATCGGCCGGCAACAGGCTGCGGATGGTGGCGACCACATCCGGCGGCACCGGGGCGCCGGCCGAGGTCACCCGGGTCACCGTCGGCAACGGCCGGCCGTGACGGGCCAGCACCCGCATCAGCGCAGGCGAGCCAAACAGTTGGGTCACGCCGAAACGCTGGATGGCATCGTGCAGGCGTGCCGGGTCGGCCTGTGCCGGCCGGGTCGGGTCCATGTCCGGGATCACCGAGGTCAGGCCCAGCGCCGGGTCGAACAAGGCAAACGGCGGGAAGGTCGGCAGGTCCACCCCGCCCGCTTCCATGCCAAAGGCACTGCCCAGCAGCTGGATCTGGCCGACGAAATGACGGTGGCGGTAGACCACGCCCTTGGGCACGCCGGTGGAGCCGCTGGTGAACAGGATCGCGGCCATGTCCTCGCCATCGGTGGCGGCCAGCATCGCCCCCCCGTTGGCACCGGCGCGCTCCAGCGCGGCCAGCGTGGTCCCGCCCCAGCCGAGGCGGCGGCCGACGGTGACCAGGCGGGTCGCCGAGGGCGCCCAACGCAGCACCAACCGCGCCACGTGTGCCAGCGGAATGCCGATGAAGGCCTCCGGCTGCGCCTCATCCAGGCACTGCTTCAGTGCGCGTTTGTCGATGCCCGGGTCGACCAGCACCGGCACCGCACCCAGTTTGAACAGGGCAAACATCAACAGGAAGAACTCCGGCGACGGCCGCACCATCACCACCGTGCGCACCCCGCGGCCGATCCCGTAGCCGGCCAGGCCAGTCGCCATGGCGTCGCTGCGGGCGTCCAGCTGGCGGTAATCCAGGGTCACGTCGTAGGCGGCCATGCCGTTGCCGGCGCCACGGCGGCCCGGGCAGCGGATGGCGATCTGGTCGGGCCGTTCACGCGCCAGTTCAGGCAAACGGGCGGCAATATTGCAGGGTCGGTTCATCCGTTCATTGTCGCCGCTTACGGAATTTCTTGCGCGGCGGCCAACTTCGTGGAAAATCCGCACCCTCGTTCCTGATTCCGACTGCCGCCCGAGGCGGCTTGCCCATGCAACATCCCTGCATGACCTGCGGCGCCTGCTGCACCCAATACCGCGTGGCCTTCCACTGGATGGAATCAGACGAGGTCACCCCCGGCGGCGTACCGCACCAGCTGACCGAGGTGCTGGACCCGCATCGCCTGTGCATGCGCGGCACCCACTCCAAGCCGGTGCGCTGCGTGGCGCTGGATGCGCAGATCGGCGTGTATTCACGCTGCACCATCCACCCCAACCGGCCCAGCGTGTGCCGTGAGGTGGATGCATCGTGGGAGTACGGCAAGGCCAGCCCGCAGTGCGACAAGGCGCGCATTGCCTATGGCCTGGATCCGTTGACCCTGGCCGACTGGCGCTGGCGCGACGAAGCGGGCAACGACGACGACCACCCGGACGACAACGGCAACAGCCCGTCACCGCAGGCGCCGATCGCGGCGTAGTGGTAGTGCCGGCCGCTGGCCGGCAACCTCATGAACCCTTCGGGTGTGCCGACCAACGGTCGGCACCTACCCATGTCCTCTTCCGGTGGGTGCCGACCGTTGGTCGGCACACCTCAGATCGGGTTCTTGTCCAGGAACGCGCGGATTTCCGGCACCAGCACTTCGTGCTTGTCTTCCAGCACGTAATGCCCGGCATCCTCGAAGGCATGCACCTGGGCCTGCGGTAGCGCCGCCTGGAAGCCCTTCAGGAAGTGGTGGTCGAACACGAAGTCGCGCAGGCCCCAGCCGAGGAAGGCCGGGCGGTCGGCGAACGACGGCAGCGCCTTGCCGGCCCGCTCCAGCAGCGACCAGGCCTTGTCGGCCGGCGACAGCGGGATGTCCTGCATGAAACGGATGGTGCTGATGCGGTTGGCGTAGCTGTTGTACGGCGACACGTAGGCGCGGCGCACATCGGCCGGCATCTTCCGCTCCACACCCAGCCACGAGGCACCGGACGAGAACGCGTTGAAGGTGCGGATGATCCACTCGCCGATCTTCCAGTGCCGGCCCAGCGCGATCTGCCACGGCATCGTCTTCGCTGCCGGCATCGGGAACGCGGCGGTGTTGAGCACCACCAGGCGCTTCACCTGGTCGTGGTGCGACAGCGCCCAGCCGAAGCCGATCATGCCGCCCCAGTCGTGCACGGCCAGGGTCACCGGACCGGTGATGCCCAGGTGCTTCAGCAGCGCATCAAGGTCGTCCACGCGCGACTGCAGCGTGTACTCGTAGCGGCTGTCATCGGGCTTGTCCGACAGGCCCATGCCGATGTGATCCGGCACGATGCAGCGGTACGTGTCCGACAGGCCGGCCACCAGCGTGCGCCAGTAATAGCTCCACGACGGGTTGCCATGCACCATCACCACCACTTCGCCATCGCGCGGGCCTTCGTCGAGATAGTTCATCGACAGGCCGGGGCGGACCTCGAAGCGCTGCGGGTGGGGGGGGTCGCCGGGACGCACGAACAGCGAATC